>JAYVIT010000492.1:0-4302 GCA_043769965.1 Saprospiraceae bacterium | reverse complement strand
GGCTTTTGCAGGACAATTCAGAAGTAGAAAAAAGCGATTTGTATTGTTTAATAATTGAAACAGGCATTTCAATCAGAAATATGCCTTGTTCAATAAATTACCGTTGGAGTTCTCCAAATAAAAGTATTCATTTGATATTTTTTTTTATTTCAATCATAAATCTACCTCATTCAATAAAATTCAGCCCCACTTCAATAAATTGATATGCAAAAATTAGTTAGGTAGAATATTAAGTCAGTACTTTGACACCTAAGGTCTCATGGACGAAGCAGAAATCCATGTATATTTTTATGATTGAATTGAACTCAAGTGGAGTTTTAACTTTTGATTGAATTATTTTGAAAGTATTATAAATAATTAGGTCAATGATAAGCTTGATTAGCTATTGACCGCACTATGCGAATACCAAATGCCGGAGTTCTCAGCTCCGGCATTTTTTTATGGGAATCACTAAAAACCTACTTATACTGCGTTATTCAAATTTTTTAAAATCATCATTTACACCCTGTAAACTCAGAGTTTAAAAAGTTGGAATGCCTTGTCTAAGCGGTTTTTAGAGATTCCCTTGAATCATGACAATTAGCGGATGTTTTCGAATTTTTCAGAACTGAAAATGTCAATTTTAATGATTTTTAGTTCAGTCACTTGTGAATGTTCCGGACCTTTAAGACACCAACAGATGAACTGATCTATCTCTGTTGATTCGCCACAAACCTCTATATAAACAGAACTATCGGTTTGATTCCGAACAAAGCCAACTAATGATAATCTATCGGCTTCTGCTTTGCTGGAGGCCCGGTACCAGACACCCTGAACCTTTCCCCGGACCTCAATGCTCACTGCCAGTAAACTCATATTTTTATCCTTATCTTTGTCCTGCAAAATTAGCTTTTCAACATGCATTATTACAGTCTGGGAAAAATCCCTCCAAAGCGTCATACACAATTTCGCAAACCAAACGGTAGCTTGTATCAGGAACAGTTGTTTTCTACGGAAGGATTTTCAGATCTCTATTCTCTGATTTATCATTGCAATCCACCTACTCAGATTGTGCAGGTAGAAGATCCGTATTCTATAGCTCCTGTGACAATACATGATAAACAACTAAAACATCGCTGTCTGAAAGGATTTCATATAAAACCCGAAGCGGATTATTTGAAAAGCCGAAAACCAATACTAGTAAACAATGATTGCAAAATCACCTTATCCGCAGCTCAACAAAGTTCTGATGGATACTTTTTTAAAAATGCAGATGCAGATGAAGTAATTTTTGTGCATGAAGGAACAGGTGCACTCAAAACCATGTACGGACAGATCCGATTTTCTTATGGAGATTATCTGGTGATTCCAAGGGGAACCATTTATCAAATGCATTTTGATACTCCTGACAACAGACTTCTCATTATTGAATCAGCAGGACCTATTACTTTTCCAAAAAGATATCGAAATGATTTTGGACAATTAATGGAACACTCTCCTTTTTGCGAACGCGATTTGAGAAAACCATCGGAATTGGAGACCTATGATCAGAAAGGTGACTTTTTACTGTACATAAAAAAACAAGATAATATTTATCCTTATCATTATCTCAACCATCCATTCGATGTGATTGGTTGGGATGGATTTGTTTATCCTTATGCTTTTTCAATTCACGATTTTGAACCTATCACAGGAAGGGTACATCAACCACCACCTGTCCACCAGACTTTTGATGGACATAATTTTGTGATTTGTTCATTTGTGCCACGTCTGTTTGATTATCATCCTCTCGCTATACCAGCTCCTTACAACCATAGCAATATTGATAGCGATGAAGTTCTGTATTATGTAGATGGAGATTTTATGAGTCGCAAACATGTCGAACGCGGAATGCTCACACTACATCCTGGTGGAATTCCTCATGGTCCGCATCCAGGTACTGTTGAAAAAAGTATAGGTGCAAAAGAAACTAAAGAGCTGGCAGTAATGATCGATACATTTAAACCATTATTGATGACTACTCATGCCGTGGACATTGAAGATCCGAATTATTTTCAATCCTGGTTACCACAAGGTTCTGATAATGCCGGGATGCAGTTGAATGATATAACATCTTAATTTGACCATTGACCGCCGACCACCGACAGACGAAAATGAAAGAATAAAAGAATTATGATATTGAAACAAATAACAAATATCAATGCAACACTAAAGCAATTAAACAATTTTCACTCATCATTCGTAATTCGTAATTTGTAATTCGTAATTAATTTATAATGCAAACACTAACAGAATTAAAATCTCAACAAACAACAGATGCATTTCCAATTCTTGGAACAGATTATATTGAGTTCTATGTAGGAAATGCTAAACAAGCTGCTCATTATTATCAAACTGCTTTTGGGTTTGAACTGGTTGCGTACAAAGGTCCGGAAACGGGTAATAGAGATTTTTGCTCATACGTATTACAGCAAAATAAAATCCGCTTTGTATTGACATCTGCTTTAATTCCCGGGCATGAAATCAACCGGCATTTTCAGGAACATGGAGATGGTGTTAAAGTACTCGCACTTTGGGTAGATGATGCAAGAAGTTCTTATGAAACTGCGATTTCAAGAGGTGCAGAATCTGCATTCGAACCGTATGTATTAAAAGATGATGATGGTGAAGTGGTTTTGGCGGGAATTAAAACTTATGGTGAAACGATACACACACTAGTTGAGCGAAAAAATTATAAAGGAATATTTTTACCGGGATATACAAAAAAGAAGAGTTTGCTCAAAACAACTTCAACTGGTCTTAACTATGTGGATCATTGCGTTGGTAATGTTGAACTGGGTCAAATGAATCGTTGGGTAAAATTTTACCAGGATGTACTTGGATTTAAATTACTCATCACTTTTGATGATAAAGATATTTCCACGGAATTTACTGCATTAATGAGTAAGGTGGTCTCCAATGGAAATGGTTACATCAAATTTCCGATCAATGAACCGGCAGCGGGAAGAAAGAAATCACAGATAGAAGAATACGTAGAGTTTTATCGTGGCGCAGGTGTGCAGCATATCGCTATTGAAACAGATAACATTATAAAGACCGTCGATCATCTTCGTAGCAATGGCGTCGATTTTTTATATGTTCCGGATAATTATTATGAAACGGTCGCTGATCGAGTTGGTAATATTCAGGAAGACATGAATGAAGTCAAACGATTGAACATCCTAGTTGATCGAGATGAGGACGGATATCTATTACAGATTTTCACCAAACCCGTTCAGGATAGACCTACTGTATTTTTTGAAATCATACAACGACGCGGCGCAAAATCATTCGGCAAAGGAAATTTCAAAGCTTTGTTTGAAGCGATCGAGAGAGAGCAGGAACTGAGGGGGAACTTGTAAAAATGATAAATGAAAAGTGGAATGTGAATCACTCTGATTATTAGATTCTAAATTCTTGAAAAATAAAAAGCCTATGAAAAAATTCACAGGCTTTTTATTTATGAAAAATTTATTTTCTTTTTGATTTATTTTTTCTCACTCATCCAGGCAGGTTGATTATTCATATCAAAAACTTCATTGGTAAGTTGAGTAGCAATTCTCTTTGGTCTGATAGGCTCGTAGTTTTCAAAACCTTTACGAACGCCTTTTGCTTCCCAGTCAAATTTATAATTGCCTGTTCCTTTTCTCATTTCTTTTACTTTAAATCCAGTAGCCGTTTTTTCAATTACAGCAATTCCTTCAGAATCTGCAGAAAGTGGAGTTATCTGAACGGTCATAGTTGTTGGATTGATGATCAATCCCAATTCGTTGCTAAATTTTATTTCGCTCTCTCCATTTACTAATGTACCTGTTCCTCTTTCATAAGCGGCGGCTTCTGGTCCTTCAATACAAGCGTAAGCGATCTCTTTACTCGGATCAGTTGGATGTTGCATCACAAAATTTTTGAGATCAGCTGTGAGTATTGCATTTGCACCATTAAGATACATACCTGAAATATTGCTGCCGTTGGCATGCCACAATCCTACAAAAGGAGTTAAACCAACACCACCAATATTAACCACTCCACATGAAGCTCCAATTCTGCCACCAATGTATGCATTGAAATTTCCATATCCACCTAGGCCTTCAGCTTGTAAAGAAAGAACTTTTACAGGTTGACCAGCATTGACAGCCTGACTAAAAATTTCTTCCTGAGTGATAGTACCTGGTGAACTGCCAGGAGCGAAAGTATAATTGTAAGAACTTGTTCTCCAGAAAGTATCTAAATTATATCTTAAATAATGTCTGTTGAATGTGATCGGATATTCAACTATATGTGATC
>JAYVIT010000491.1:0-4937 GCA_043769965.1 Saprospiraceae bacterium | reverse complement strand
TGGAAACTTTTTTTAACGAAATCAAAGAAACCGAAGTCATGGATTTTATTGATTTGTCAATAGCGCCGGATGATGAGAATGAAATTCAAATATCAGATCCGGGAAGATTGATCATGCTTGCTGTGTTGACTGCATTGACGAAGTTGATGGAAGGTGCTGCATCAGAGGAAGGAATAGAGACCCGAATGGAAGAGTAATGATTTTATTCTTATTGAATGTCCTAAAACCTTTTCGACAAAGTGCGCTCTCCTTATTAAAACTCACTACTCAAATGAAAAGTAATCTCCGGAAAATTTTCCTGCACTAGTTTCATCGTCCAGGCGGACTCTGCAAGAAAGATGAGTTTGCCATCTTTGTCTTTAGCTAAATCCTTTTTTCTGCGGGTAATGAACTCATCTAATTTTTTTTGATTGTTACACTCTACCCAAAATGCTTTGTGTAAATTCACTGGATCATAGCTGCAAGCTGCACCATATTCATGTTCCATGCGATATTGTATGACATCGAATTGCAGTGCTCCAACTACACCAATTATCTTACGTTGGTTGTCTACTTTAATAAACATTTGAGCCACACCTTCATCCATCAATTGATCCAGACCTTTGGCAAACTGTTTGAACTTTGCAGGATCGGCATTATTTACATACCGGAAAATTTCTGGAGAAAATCTTGGGATACCTTTAAAATGCAGGGACTCTCCTTCTGTCATTGAATCTCCAATTTTAAAATTGCCGGTATCAAATAATCCGACTACATCTCCAGGATACGCTTCATCCACTACTTCTTTTTTTGCAGCCATAAATGAAGTGGGATTCGAAAATTTGAATTGCCTGTTCAAACGAACGTGATAATAATTGGTGTTGCGTTTAAAAATGCCTGAGCAAATTCTAAAAAATGCAATCCGGTCCCTGTGTTTTGGATCCATGTTTGCATGAATTTTAAAAATAAATCCAGATAATTTATCTTCTTCTGGTTCTACTATGCGCTCTTCAGTTTCTCGTGGCAATGGTTCGGGAGCGATTTCAACAAAACAATCCAGCAATTCTCGTACGCCAAAATTATTTACAGCACTGCCATAAAATACGGGACAAATTTTTCCTGACAAATAATCATCGCGAATAAATTTTGGATAAACCGATTCGATAGTGTGAACTTCATCCAACAATTGGTGATGCGGCCTTTCCCCAACAAGTTTATCTAATATCTGATCTCGGATATCCGCTATCTCTACTACCTCTTCGGAATCTTGTTTTCCGTGAGGACGAAAATGAATGAATTTTTTTTCATACAAACTATATACACCCTGAAAACTTTTACCCATTCCAATAGGCCAGGATAGTGGGGTGACTCTTAGTTTGAGTTTGGTTTCTACTTCATCCAATAAATCAAATGCGTCTTTTCCTTCGCGATCGAGTTTATTGATGAATACAATAATTGGCGTATGTCGCATTCTACAAACTTCAACTAATTTCTCCGTTTGCTCTTCTACACCTTTCGCTACATCGATCACGACAATTACACTATCTACTGCAGTTAAAGTCCGAAAGGTATCTTCTGCAAAATCTTTGTGGCCGGGTGTGTCGAGAATGTTGATTTGCAAATTCCGGTAAGGGAATGCCATAACACTGGTTGCAACTGAGATTCCCCGCTGTCTTTCGATTTCCATAAAATCGGAAGTTGCGGGTTTTTTGATCTTGTTGGATTTTACCGCTCCAGCTATCTGGATTGCACCACCAAATAAAAGTAATTTTTCAGTTAGAGTGGTCTTCCCGGCATCCGGATGCGAGACTATTCCGAAGGTTCTGCGCTTTTTTAATTCAGTACTAAAACTCATGAGGCCGCAAAAATAGTTGTTAGTTGCTAGTTGTTAGTTGTTAGTTTGGGCATCAGTACGTTCTCTGCCAATTGAGATAATAGCCTTAAGAATTCTCCTAATTGAGATAAATAAGGGGGATTCTTAGAATGGATTTTTGTGAGCTAATTGTGCATGTGCAAGATGATGCCGGCAATGCCAGGCATACATGCTAATGGATTCTTGAATGCTGATAAGTCGTTCGTGTTCAGGATGGTAGAAACCTTTTTGAAGGTCGGATGGATCCAAAGAATCCAAAAAAACGGTCCACCTTAAATGAAGGTCATGAAGAAGTTGAAGGGAATTTTTTATAGGTACTGTCTTCACATCTTCAAGTTCGGCCCATAAGCCTTCTAAGTATGGAGTGATCCTTGGTTCTGATTCAGTATACGCCAGTTTGTGCCTGATATAAGCATTCAAATGGCTGTCAACTACATGGTGGGCTAGCTGTCGAAGGGTCCAACCTTCAGGTCTATACCGGTGGGAATAAAAATTTTCGGGAAGATCGCGAAGCTGTGTAGAAAACTGATCCGGAAAATGGCGTATCTCATCAATCCATAATTTTATCTGATCAGCCTCATATACAGAGGGTTTCGCCCATTTCCCAACAGGGTATTTTAAGGATTCGATATCTATCATTGTTGTTTGAAATTCAAGTTAGAATGCAAATATGACAAATCCTTCGATTACTCTTTGCAAGCAATAACAAATGATTTACTCAAAGTAAGCAAGTCCCTTCTAAATTTGCAGATCTTTTAACAATAGAATTTATCATTATTTTTTTAATGTTCAGCTTGGATGTATTGGTCTGTCAGGTTTCCAAAAATTTTCGGAAGAAGGGAATTAAATACTCAATTCAATAGCCTACAGCCTAATGCCTAAAAGTCTACAGCCTCCTATTTTATGAATGTCATTAAACTAATTAAAGCACACATCTCCAGGAATCTGATTGTACAAGCTTCAAATTTTCTGGGGGAATCTGAACACAATACTGCTAAAGGTTTCGAAAATGCATGGCCTGCAATCCTGGCAGGTATCCTTAATGCAAGTAATAATGAAGATAAAATTGTCGAGATCTGGGATCTGATTCAACACAAGAACAATGATGTGGATTTGCTGAATCATCTCAACACATTATTTGATGGAAACTCAAGTGAGTCTTCGAATACAAGTATTGGGGCAGCTTTGCTCAATCAATTATATGGAGGAAAAGCTACCATCTTAAATAGTATAAGCAGTTTAGCGGGCTTTCATAAAAGTAATTCCGCGGGAAAAATTTTGTCAATAGCAGCGCCTGTGGTATTAGCTTTTCTGAAGAACAAGGTTGAGAATAGCGAATTGGGTATGGCTGGATTGCTGAAATGGTTATTGGGTGAAAAAGAAAATATAGTTGAAGTGTTGCCATCTGGATGGGCTTCACAGATGGGTTTTACTCATTTATTGTTTAATAAAGAAAAAATAGAAATGAATTCAGAAGAAATTACAAATAACAATCGCAACTGGTGGTTGTGGTTGGTAGGATCAATCATATTAGTTGGTGGATTATGGTTTTTGGTGAAATCTTGTAATCAAAAAGAAGTTGCAGATAAATTAAGTGGTGCATACAGAAATGTAACCGAAGTAATCGAATCTGTACCAGAAGAAGCGGAGGATGCAGCAACCTATCTGGACGAGACTTTAGATTCGGTAGGGCAAGCATTCAAATACAAATGGAGGGCTTTGGGGAAATATATAACAATCAAACTAGGGGATAATATTATGGGGCTTCCTAAAAATGGAGTTGAATTAAAATTGATAGAATGGATGAATAATAAAGCAAACCCGGCTGATCAAAATACCTGGTTTAATTTTGACAGAATCCTTTTTGAAACTGGTAGTGCAAAGCTCAACAAAGTATCTGATGAACAAATCAAAGCAATTGCAACCATTTTAACTGCATTGCCAACAGTTGAACTTAAGATTGGCGGATTTACGGATAATATGGGCGATCCTAAAACAAATACAATATTAGCTCTGGATCGTGCAAATGCTGTAAAAAAGGCATTTGTTGATTTAGGAATAGATCCCAAACGATTGACAACACATGGATATGGGCCTGAACATCCGGTTGCCAGCAATGATACTGAAGAAGGCAGGGAGCAAAACAGAAGAGTTGCCGTCAGTGTGCTGAAAAAATAGTTGGTTTAGATTTTTAAGTTTTTAAAATTAATTCTTAAAATACTTTTGTAAAGGATTCTTGATAATCTATTTCAATTTTAATTGAATTCAATGTTTTGGAGTAAATGCGGGGTTTTAAATAGTTTGTCTCAATGAATTTTTATAATAAATAGCTGGGTATGAAATATTTTACTTTTCTTTTCTTAATGCTCACATTCTATTCATGCAAGGATAAATATGATTATACTAGTTTTGAAAATTTTAGTCATCGATTTAAGCCAATTCAAGTTCCGATAAATTTTAATGATCATTATGTTTTTAAAGAATGGAGTAAAAACGATTTGATTGATTCTGCTTCTGTGGATAAATATGAATTGATTGAATCTCATGTCGATAAAAACTTGCCAATTAAAAATTTACGTGAGTATCAATGTTCTTACATTGGCAGGTTTGGAACAAAAACATACGATGTTCTACTTCACAAGATGAAAACAGGAGATACAATTGGAGGAAAACCAAAAATTATTTTATCCACATACTCGAAGGATGGAAAAAAGAAAGATGAAATCATAGGTTTGTGGAGTGATGATGGAAATGCGGAATACACCAATGCTACCATTCTTAAAATTGTTGACAGTAGCAAAGTTGAAATAAAATCAATTCATAGATACAGTGAATTAAAGAATGATCAAATGGTTCCGGGGAAGATTGTTCTAAATATGATAAAGTATGATATTCAAAAGGATGGAAAGATTATTAAGATTCAGGAATTTTCTCAACCAGTATATAAAGAAGACAATCAGGAATGATTCAACAATTTTTTAATAAAGTAGTAGAAGCAAATAGCATGTTCTAAATGCTTTTTAAAATAATTTTCGATTCAATTCGGCTGGCTGTCTCAGCGTTTCAATTTTTCAATTCTCATTTC
>JAYVIT010000490.1:0-5471 GCA_043769965.1 Saprospiraceae bacterium | reverse complement strand
GTTTAAGTCAGCAACCACTACAGGTATTACAAATTGACTTTTAAAAAAATCAAAATAACTTTCCTGGATTTTATGCAAATATTCAGTGGTAATATCATTTTCAAAAAGCCGTCCACGATTGACAATGTTACGTTGAACGTGTTCGGTCTCTCTATGCAAATACAATATCAAGTCTGGTTTGGGAAGATTTATTGTCAGTGCATGATATATTTTGTAAAAAAGTTTGTACTCCTCCGGTGATAAATTCGACCTGGCAAAAAGCAAACTTTTAAGGATGCTGTAATCTGAAATAAAAAATTTGTAAAATAAATCTGTTTGAATGGCTTCTAATTCCAATTGTTTTTGCCGCTCAGAAAGAAAAAACAATTCTACCGGGAAAGCATATCTCGCTTGGTCCCTGTAAAAATATTCAAGGAAAGGATTTTCCGCAAATTCTTCCAGTATGACTTTGCAATCATGTTCAAGTGCAATCATCTGGCAAAGTGTTGTTTTGCCTGCACCAATGTTTCCTTCTATACAAATATACCTATTTGGATTTGATTTCATGTCGGCTTAATTTTTTGACAAATGATTTGTCACTGCAGTTTTGCAATAATTCAGATATGCTTAAATTAAAAACAGGATGTATCAATTCAGCAGCAATTTCATTCATTGGAATTAGAATAAAATTACGGAGATGCATCCTGGGATGGGGTAGGGTAATATTCTTTTGATGAACAATAAGATTGTTATAGAATAGAATATCAATATCAATAGTTCTTGGGGCATTTCGTTTGCTTCTGGTTCTTCCTAATTCAGATTCGATATTTAATAGTATTCCTAATAAATAAGCAGGATCATATAATGTATGAATGGTGATGACCTGGTTTAGGAATTCTTCCTGTTCGATGTTTCCCCAAGGTTCAGTTATGTATATGGATGATTTACGAATAATTTCACAACGCATCAAACTAATTAGATGTATTGCATTTTGAATGTTGAGGAGTTTATCTCCAACATTGGAACCAAGAGATAAATAAACAAGATTAAAATCCATGTACAAATATCTTTTGAGTTTGAGCTCCAGTAGAATATTTTACAGTGAGATAATAAATCCCAGGAATTAGTGAAGGGCAATGAATTCGAGTCAGAATGTCTGATTGCAAATCCGATTTTTCTTCGCAAACAGAGTTGCCAATTACGTCAAACAATTCAAGTGTTGCATTTTTTATGTTTGAATTTGATTTTAATAGAAAATGATCTCGTTCATAAATTGTATAGAATTTATAACTATTCAGATTTTTGGATGCCGTTGATAAATCTAAAGGAATTTCAATAGAAGTACCATGTTCTATTTCTCCCCAGTCAACCAATGTGGCAATTGCAGCTCTCACTACATTAGCCATAAAATCAAAATTTAAATAATGACTGGAATCTTTAGCGGTATGATAATTTTTATTCCTGAAATTTGCGCCATCTGTAATCATAACTGCAGGAATATTCCTATCCCAGAACACTGCGTGATCACTTCTTCTTAAATCCGGAGTAAACGTACCTGTGCCAAAAGCTTCAAGTGAAATTACTTTGAGCTCAGGGACATATGTATTTGCATTCGTTTTAAATGCAACCATTAAATAAGCAGAATTGGTACATCCTACATTAGTGATAAAATCTCCTTTGTTATTATTAGCAACTACAGCATTATATGCTTCAGGAAATAATACATTAAATCCATTGGGAAAAACTTGCGAATTTGGTACGTCGGAATAATATCCAATCATTTCAAAATTGATCACGCTCTTGATGCTGTCTCTTTTGTCTATTTGATTAGCTATATATACGCTGCTTCCTATCAACCCCAGCTCTTCGAGATCAAAGAATAGAAAGCGTACAGATTTTTTAAATGAATACTCCGACAGAATTCTGATTGCTTCAAGCACTCCAACAACACCGGACCCATTATCATCGGCACCAGGAGAGATTGGGACGCAGTCATAATGTGCATCCATTGCAATGATATTGGAAGGATTGTTTGTGCCAAGTTTAGTTGCCTCATAATTAATACATGTATATGGTGGGCTAATAGTTTGTAACGTTTTTATTGGAAGATATTTCTCCGTTTGATTTGTAATATATGTTCTTGAGGCATTATAAAAAGTGGGATCGGAGGTGTTTCTCTTACCCTGAATTTGCAATAAATGTTCCTGAAGTTTTGCTGGACTGACTTGGGAGATCAATTCTTTTATGTCCATGGCTTCGCGATCATATGCTGACAATACAATTACCAGGTTTGATGGTGTAGATACCAGATCGAGATAAATACTTATTTTTTTGTTCACTCCCTGTTTCACTGGAAATCCAATATCTCCATCAATCATTTGTGGAATTACTTCTTCGTATTTTTTATCAACCGATATATTGTAAATCCTGCATTTGACTTCCAGATCACCATTGTCATGATCTGTGACATCAAAGTCAATATCAATCTTATTATCAATTTGGTTGATGAAGACATTTTTCTTGGTAATCTTTGGAATAAGATTCTGACTATTTACATTCAAAAAAAGGATGCTCAGGGCGAATAAGTAAAAGAATTTTTTCATATTCAAAAATTAAAATGAAATTATACGTTGATTTTTTGGAAAATAATTTTTTAATCCGCTTCCACCGGATTTTAGCCAACCAAGTTTTGCAGTTTTATAATTTGCAACCAGCCATTGGTTTTTTGTAGAAATATGTATTGATGGAGTTGATGCCCTCAAGTAATCCAATGCTTGCTCCCGGTTCATGGACAAATGTTCCAAATTATTATTTAGAAAAACACTTTGGCTGAGTCCGTGTGATGGATAAAAATCTTCTCCTTTAAAACTGCCAATTGAGATTCCCATATGAGAAGTTGATATTTTATGACTGATGTTATAAAAACCATCGAGACAATTCTGATTAAGAGCTAGATATTTTTCCTTAAATATTATGGACGAAAAACGTTTGTTATTCTCAATCCAGTAGTCCATATTGAATTTTATACCGGGTCCATGATCTGAATGCGTCTTTAGAGTTGAATATTCAGAATCTACAGAAATTTCTTTTTTGATTACACTCACTGAGAATCCTTCCCCAGATATTTTGTGTGGAAACATTCGATAAGTATATGTGTGATTAAGGTATTCATTTATTTCATATTTATTTTCGATTTTAATTGGTGAATATTTCCCGCTGAGTATATATGATTGAAGAATGTCTTCATTTTCTTTTTGATTCCAGGTGCAGGTCGAATAAACAATGTATCCATTTTGTGCACATAAGGTATCTGCAATGCTCATGATATTTTTCTGGAGATTACAGCAGTGATTAACCTTATTTAAATTCCATTGACTCAATGCGTCTTTCTCTTTTCGAAACATACCTTCACCACTGCAAGGAGCGTCAACCAAAATGAGATCATATCGGATATCTAATCTTTTCAATTGAGCTAATGGGCCAGATGTGATTATGGAGTTCGAATACCCCCATCGTTCAATATTTTGTTTTAAAATTCCCATGCGATAGGGATCATATTCATGACTATGCAAAAATCCTTCATTTGCCATATGCGATAACAACAATGTGGATTTTCCTCCAGGGGCACTACACAGATCCAAAACTTTAGAATTGTTTTTTAAATTGATAAACTTTATGATATAGTCTAAAAACATGGAAGAAGCTTCTTGTACATAGTAGTGTCCGGCATGAAAGAATGGATCAATTGTAAAGACAGGTCTTTCCTTCAGATAAAAGCCTTGTGCACACCAGGGAACAGAATTCATTAAGGATAATTCATGTTCTGATTTAAATGGATTAAGTCTTACACTGACTGGTGGTTGTTCTTGGAGTGCTGAAGCGAAATCTTGATATTCTGATCCGAGCAAGTCCTTCATTTGAATTACAAATTGATCGGGTAGTGTCATTTTAATATTTTTTTCAGGACTGGGTTTCTAAAAATAATTTCATCGACTTTAGTATTGACAGCAGGATCGGTTTCCAGCGGAGGAGCGTGATGTGGTTTTGATCTTGCGTCAATCACCAATGTCTGACTACAAGACCAGTGTTTAAATTCGACTTTTGAATCAACACCATATATATCATGTGATGGATTGCTTTTTGTAAAAGTTGCCCAAAGGAAGTTGTTATAATCTGATGAGAGAAAATCCGTGTCATCGCAAAGTATGGCCAAGGGAAAATTTTGGAAAACATCTTTGCTAAGAAAATCGGTAAGTATATTTAATTGGTCATCTGCTTTTTCATAGTTTTCAAACCTGGGACCTTGGATGCACACAATACCTTTTTGTATTAGCCTGACTTTAATAAATGGAAATGGCATTGATTGAAATTGAATCAGGTCATACTCCAGTTCCCTTAATTTATTTCTATTACATGCAATCACCACTTTCGAACCGGCATTCCAATGGTCACCGGAATAATCCAAGGTGTCCATAGTGGTATTGGTATAGAAATGCAAATCAAATCTCCAATCGATACGCTCCAACACATAGTTGAAAAATTCAGGAATATTTTTTGTGTCCAATGGAATATCACTCTCTTCATTTGCAATGAAAAGATATTTGGCTAACGAGGTTTGTCCTTTACCCAAAAGCAAATTGGCCATGGTTAGTATCTCTTCAGGCATGCGTTTTCTGAAAGGCATGTATCGTTCACTTCCAATTGCAAGTAGCAATGGATGCACACCTGCCGCGTCAACAGCATGAATTTGTTTAATACCTGGAAATTCAAATCCGGTTATTGTTGAAGTCATTTGATGAATCAGGTAACCAAAACTTGAATCTTCCTGAGGAGGACGGCCGACTACCGTAAAATGCCATATCGCATCTTTCTTATGATAAACATGAATGTTTTCTAAAAAAGGAAAATTATGAGCCTTACTATAGTAACCAAGATGATCGCCAAAAGGACCTTCACTTTTTAATGAATTCGGGTTGACTGTTCCAGTGATACAAAAATCGACATCTTGTGGAATAAAATAATTATCTGAAATAGAATACTCGTAACTTCTATTATTTAAAAGTCCGGAAAACATAAGCTCACTCAATCCTTCCGGTAATGGAAATATGGATGCCAGTGTATATGCGGGAGGACCACCAATACCTATACTTATTTTGAATGTAGTTTTTTTCTGTAGATATTCTAAATGATGTATTCCGATGCCTCTGTGCAATTGATAATGCAATCCGATTTCTTCATTTAATTTATAATCATTTCCACTAAGTTGTATACGGTACATTCCAACGTTCGCAAATTTTGAATGAAACTTTCCAGGTGGAAAACTGATGACTTGTGGTAAAGTGATAAAAGCACCTCCATCTAAAGACCATGATTTAATCTGAGGAAGTTCAGAAACCAAGCAAGAGAATGCTAAGCGGTTACTATTCGTCTTTTTTGGCAAAGCAGAAAGTAGGAATGGGGTATTTTTTAAACTAGTCCATGGTGTTTTTAAA
>JAYVIT010000489.1:0-10162 GCA_043769965.1 Saprospiraceae bacterium | reverse complement strand
GTCCATTGGCATATTCAAATGATTCCCAGATGAATAAAAGACTGCAAATGCAAGAATGATTTCAATGTAGTTTAAAAACACGAGTAGCATCGATCTGCGATAAGATTGAGATCGGGTAATTGAATCTGAAGCAAAAATTAAAGTAGGAATATATAAGATGGTTTCCAATACCAACCAGATTTGCAACCAAAAAAAGAAACTGTTATTTTCCAATTGAAATTTCAAAATAAAAACCGGGAAACAAACTTTAAATAAAACAAGAGCATCAACAGCCAGATCTTTGTAGTGTGTTCCTTTTTTTGCGAAATAGTGTTTAATATAACTTCCTGGAAATAAAAATTGCGATAGAGCCAAAAACAAGCGTACAATTTTTTCCAGTCCTATGTCATTATGATGTTCGTTTTCCCAAATCGCCTTTACATTGCGTTTGCGCCGGTCTGTAAATTTAGTTTCAGATTGATGCTGTAAATTGGGCTTGCCTAAGATGAGTTTATTTAAAAATGCTTTCATAGTAATAAAAGTGAATCAGGCAAACATCTGTTTACCTTTCGGCTTGGGAATTTCCCTTCCCATCATTTTAGCAGTTTCAATCCATTCATCAATAATTTGTTCAACATTTTTCAAAGCTTCTATATACGTGCTTCCATCTGCTTTGCAACCTGTTAATTCCGGAACCTCTGCAATAAATGCTTGATCAGATTCACTCCAGTAGATGATTATTTCATATTTATATTTCATCTTCTTCTATTAATTTTAAATTATATTTTATAATAATTTCCCTTACCTGTTTGGTTTGATAGGCTTTTGTAAAGCCATTATTATCTTGCAAGTTAAGAATTTCTTGAATTTTAACAGAATAAAAAATATGATGACTGCCTTTAATTCTTTGTTGAAATCCAAGTTTTATTAACAAATTGCAAATTTCAATGAATCTTAAGTTATTATCTGACCTTCCATCAAGGACTTTTAGAAATAATTTTGCACTTTTACCCATTAGTGTAAAAATACAAAATCTTAATTCTTCCCTATCAACTTCTTCGGCGTTACTCCAAACTGTTTTCTAAACGCTTCAATAAAATGACTGGTATTGCTGTAGCCAATCTGGTAAGCGACTTCCTGCACGAGATGTTCGCCACTCAATAAAAGTTGTTTCGCGATTTCGAGTTTGTGCGCCATTAAAAAATGATATGGGCCCGATCCATAAATTTCTTTGAATCCAACTTTCAGTTGCAATTCATTCAATTGTACTGCACGAGCAAGTTCTGGAATCGTTGGAGGTTTTTTGTATTGACTGATCAGCAATTCTTTTGCTTCTTTAATTTTTCTAACTGTGGCTTCATTATTTAAAAAAGGACAATGATTGGTTTCCTGTGGTTTCTCTGAATAGATCAAACTAAAGATTTCCAAAATTTTTGCCTGAAAAAATAATGTATTGGAAAATACTTGTTGTGATTTTTGAAGCAGATTATTTAAAACCAAAAGCAACTCCGGTTGCAGTTCAATTTCATCATACGATTTTATTTGCGTATTTACCGGATTGAAGATCGGTGCAGAATGTGCTTCGGGAACAAACAGTTGATGCAATTTCTGTAGTTTCAAACTAAGCCGTATGAGTACGCCTTTTTCAGATGAGTCAAGTTTTGCATTGAGATCAGTATCGGGATTGTGAATGATAAATGCTTTGTCTTTTTTCAACATCCTGCCATATGCCGGATTAAATTGAAAATTGACCGGCGCTTCAAGACAAAATAAAAAATGCACTTTCGATTTTACCAACAGGATTGGTTCATTAGAATCCAGCTTTTTGAGATCAAAAATCTCGAGCAAAATCTCACTGTCCTCAAAGCATAACTGTGGACTACTCTTTTGGGTATTTTTTTGATCAGGCATCAATTTCGTTAATAAGTTTTAAACGGACTCAAAATTACGAAGGCTTATGAATATTAGGGCATTGCGACCATTTTTAATATTAGACGAAATGTCTGAACTGGTTAGTTTATATCCTGAATGGGTTATTTTAATCATTTAACCACGGTCAATTTTGCACTCTTAATGAGAATTCTTACTTTTCTAGTCTTAATTGTATTGCAGCTCGATTTGCAAGCCCAAAAGGATTCTATCCATCTGGATGAAGTAATCATTACGGCTACCAAAACACTGCGAAGTCTGGCCAGTGTGCCAATGCCAATGACAGTGATTAAAGCAAAGGAAATTGCATTGACCGGAACAAGCCGTTTGCAAGATATTTTATCTGAACAAAATGGTTTGACTATAGTGCCTCAGATCAATGGATTTGGCAATGGACTCCAGATGCAGGGACTCAATCCTGATTACACCATGATCCTTATCGATGGCGAACCATTGATTGGAAGGTTCACCGGCAACATGGAATTAAATCGTGTCACTTTAGCTAACATCCGTAAAATTGAAATCGTAAAAGGACCCAGTTCCAGTTTATATGGATCAGAAGCACTCGGCGGTGTTGTCAATATCATAACCAAATCTCCGGAATACAATAAACTACAGCTCGGTCTGAAGTATGCAAGTCATCAAACCATGGACGCATCAGTTGATGCAAATTATTTGAATGGAAAATGGAGCCTTTCGCTGTTTGGCAATCATTATCGGACTGATGGATTTGATTTATTTCCGGATATTTTTGGACAAACGATATCTCCTTACAACAATTCGACTTTACAACTCAAATCAAAATATGAATTTAGTGAGAAACATATTTTGCAATTATGTGGTAAAGCATTTTATGAATATCAGGATAATCTCTACCAGGTGGTTTCCGGTCAGGATTCTATTAAAGTAAGTGGAACAAGCACGATACGCGATTTTAGTTTGAATCCATCTTACAAAATCAAATTAGGAGAAAAAGTGTATGTCAATACATCTGTATATGGAAGTTTATATCATACGGATACACGGTTAATAAAAAATGAAACCGGGAAGACTTATTACACGGACACTTTTCAGCAAACTTTTTTGAGACCGGAAATTCAAACAAGTTGCTATTATTCCAAAAATCAAAAATGGACAGCAGGCCTGGGCATAGCATTAGAATCTGTTGAAACCTCAAGGTATGCCGATGCACAAAAAAGAAATCAGCATACAAAATATGTTTTTGCTCAGCATGAATGGTCTTTAAATAATAAATGGGAAATTGTAACTGGATTGCGCTATGATGACAACACCATTTACGGATCGCAGTGGAGTCCAAAATTGGCCGCACAATATTCTTGGAGTGATAAATTAAAATTAAAAACCTCAGTTGGAACTGGGTTTAAATCACCTGATTTCAGGTATTTGTATTTAAATTTCCGAAATGCAGCTGCAGGGTATTCCGTCTTTGGAACCAATGAATTGAAATCTCAAATCGACGAGCTGACTCAGAAGGGCGAAATATTACAACTTCTCTACGATGTCAATTCGATTGGAAAATTATCTGCAGAAAAATCATTTGCCATCAATGCCGGATTTCAATATTTCTACAAAGATGGCTGTCATATTGATTTCAATTTTTTTAGAAATGATTTGGATGGTTTGATTGAATCACAAGCAATCGCACTAACTACAAATCTGAAAACGATTTATTCGTACGCCAATATTAAAAAAGCATTTACGCAAGGCTTTGAATTCGGGATTAGTCATCGATTGATTAACGGATTGCAAATCGATCTTTCATCACAGATTTTATACGCGAGGGACAAAGAAGTATTGGATAATATTAATGCAGGTTTGGTTTTCGGCAGAGATCCTGTAACAAAGGAATCGTATCGCATTGATAAATCAGATTATTTCGGTTTATACAATCGCTCAAGACATACGGAAACCATTAAATTATTTTATGAGAATGCAAAGCATCAATGGAACGCAAGCCTTCGGGTGATCTACAAAAGCAAATTCGGAATTTCTGCAACTGCGGGAAGTGTTCAGGGGGCGATTCGGCCATCTTCTGATATTAATGGCAATTCGATTTTGGATCGCTATGATTCGTTTGTCGAAGGATATTTTTTATGTAATGCTTCAATTGCAAAAACTTTTTTTAAGAACCTGACTTTCCAAATGGGTGTTGAAAATGCATTTGATTATAAGGATCCTGCCAGTATTCCCAATTTACAAGGACGGATTCTTTTTATCAATGTGAATTATAAACTTTTTAAAAATAATAATTAATATGAAAATGATTACTTATGCAATGCTTTTGAGCGTTGCTTGTTTTGTGACTTCATGTACGGATGATGATCCAGTTATAATCCCAATTTTTTCCGTTTCAATAGAAAATTTACCTGCAGATCCTGCAACTGGCTACGATCCTGTAACTGGTGCTCCTACAGGTTATAAAAATTTGTTTACTTTTTTCAGATTTAGTGACAGCACACTAGTGCCGACCTCGGACAGTGCATCCAACAAATGGGATATAGCCTTCAAATCAAGTACTATAATTCTGAATAGCGGGATCAGCGGACCTGGTAATGCAGGGGCTTTTGTTTACAATGGATTGTTTTCTGAATTAAAAACAATTCCTCAGGATAGTGTATTCAGATCAGATGTAACAGCAACGCAATATGCGATTGGTAAGTCATGGTATAATTATGATCCTGCTGCGATGATATTAACGCCAAAGCCTGGAAAAGTTTTTGTTATCAAAACGGCAAACAACAAATATGTCAAAATGGAAATTCTGAGTTACTACAAAGACTCACCTGCAAATCCAAATGCATTTGTTGATCAGGCAAGATATTATTCGTTCAGGTATGTTTATCAGCCGGATGGAAGCAAGAAGTTTGAATAATCAACACTCATTTTGATGCATTGAATTGCATTGTGATTTTTTTTATTTCGCCCTTTCGGGGCTTTGAATCTCAACATCATGAGGATCGGGGGTTGCCTGATCCTATACAATGAAGCCCTTACAGGGCTCAATTCTGAATGATAAAATAGAATCAAGGTATTTTCCAAAGTCCTGAAAGGGCAAAATGATATAACGATGGGCAACGCCCATCGTTATAGATGAAATAAAACAAAACCCTGAAATGGTTTAATAAAAAATCATTCTAAAGATAGAATTGAAATAAAAAACCCATTGAATAAATCCAATGGGTTTTTTATTTCAATGAAATGTTTTATTAGAAAGCATATCCAATTGCAAACACGAAACGAGGAAGAATCCCCTCATAATCTATAGATTCATCGAGGCCATCTCCTTTTGCAGCAAGTATACTGTATTGGGGACCCATTCCCAATTCAAGTGCAAATCCGCTATCCCAGATCCACTGATATCCTATTGTTGCACCAATACCAAATAATGAAAAAGAAGCACCATCGGTGGTACCGGTAGCTTCAGTATTGTTAAAATCAAAACCGACGTTAGGCCCAATGTAAAATCCTTCCGGTACATTTTTTTTCTTATTGGTGATGTAAAACCGGTACTCAACATCAAATCCAAATCCAGTAGTTTTTACATCGCCGAATTTTCTGGAATAGAAATTTCCACCTACCTGAAAGGATGTTTTTGTGTTAAGTGCTTTTTCATAACGCAAATTGAAAAAACCAAAAGCAAAACCAAGTGGATTGATTTTAAGCACTTGATTTTGTCCATAGCTTAAGGCTAAGAAAAAAATTGAAAAAAAGATTGAAAATAAAGTTTTCATAAAAGCTTGTTTTGTATTAAGTGAATGATTGTTTAAAATAAATTTACCAATTGAATGCAATTGAAAATATTTTGAAGATTCATTTAGTCTATTTGAATAGCCCGCAAACATACGACAATTAACTCTTCTCCTACTTTGTTTAACAATTCGTGCATTAATTAATAGTACTGCCTGAAATTGAAGGCGTTGAAAAATTGGATTGAATAGATAAAATGTATCTTTGTCGATATCAAATTTCATTTTGAAATCTTTGTGTTTGGATGAAACGTCTTCCAACTCTGCCAGAATTCCTGATATGCATTCAGCTGATTTAAATTTGAAATGGTATCGTTATCACTTATATTTTCTCCTTTTAAATTGAAAAATGCATTTGCAGAATAAATGGTGTCATTCAAAATAATTAATTTATTTTCATTGCTAGAACAATTGAATGCAAAAAAACTTTTTTTATCGGAGGCAAGTAGAACCGAGGATGGTGTGTTATTGATGGTGAAATGGATTTGACGTTTTTTAACAAACTCATTCCAATCAATTGCAATGCTTTCAGTGCCGGATTGTATCCCAACTATCCATGATTTTTTATTCCATGAAAGGGAATCGCGTTTTGTTAATCTGCTTTTGGATTTACCCAACTCAAATTTAGCCAGTGTATCATAAGATTCTATTGAATTTGAATCAACTTGCATGATCAAACTATTTGGATGCAATTTTAGCCATGTTTCTAATGAAGCTTGTTGACAAGGAATTTCCTGAAGGTATTTTCCTTTTAGCTTTCCTGCAATAGCTTCGCCATTCTCTTGACGCCACCAGCTTTTTGTGCGTTCATCTTCAAACAGTGCATTGTAATGATCCATTCCAACTAATCTAAACACTTCCGATTCTCCATCTACTGTCGGTTCAAATATCCGGCCGGTTCTACACACAGTACAATAGGTCACCATGATAGGTTTACCTGATACAGTATCGCGAACTTGATGGTGATAACCAAGAAAAGAGATTGGATATGCTTTCGCTTCCTTATCAATGGAGACGCCTATGATTATGCGTTCTTCAGGTACTGTGTTCTCTGAAGCATTTTTAAAAATTAGTTCTTTAGGTTGATAAAACATATGATCTGCTTTCATTTCAAAATTGAATGCATAGCTGACACCTGCAATCATCAACAAACTAAGAATGCTCCGGATTTTTGACGATTGAAATACTTTTAAAAAACTAAAGATAATTAAAAGATAAAGTGAAATTCTGAATAGCCATCGCCAGCTATGCAGGAAATACGCAATGTTTATACTATTCATTTCCTGGCTTCCAGGCATCGGCATAATAAAATACACATTGGCAATTTCAAATAAAATCAATCCCAATGAAGCCAGATAATATATTTTATTCATGTACTTAGAAGAAAGGTTAAATGCTTTTAGTGCAATAAAGATACTAAAACCTTTTATTACAATAAGTATAAGAAATTTAGTTACCGTCTAAAATCAATTTATTTTTATAAACAGGTCTCCCTGTATTTCAAAACCCAATAATCCCTGGATGGAATAATACACTCTGAGTTGTTCATTGTTCTCGTAATTTGAAAAGACTTCTGTAAAAAAGATGTTGTTCAATAAAATGGAGGAATAAAATATATAACCAAATGCCAATGCTTCTTTGTAACCCCGGTCTAGTATTGGAAATTGCAATACCGTTGATGTTGTTTCATTACCTCCTGATTTTTTAATTTTAAAATCCAATATGAGTATATCTGCTAGTTTCACATCAACCAGATTGCTGTTCTGATTATCTAATATAACATCAACATGAATGTCGATTGCAAGTAATGTTGTTTCTCCCTCAGTCACTATAAATTGATTCCGGTATTCAAATGTGGTATAATCAATAATGCTGGTTTGCAATGAATCATGAGGACAACGGATTTTAAAAAATGATTTTAAACTTTCTGCAATTTCATTGTTAATGACTCGCTTTAATTTAATAGTTACTCCTTTGTTATTAGAAAAAAGCAATTCCTGGTTTTCAAAATAGGGAATCCAATCAAGGCTTTTGGAAGCAGGAGTATATGGGTCGTATTGAAAATGGATCGAACATGGATTAAATGTATTTTCCTCTTTCTGGCAAGATTGGATGAATAAGCAACATAAACAGATTATCCAAAATTTATAGGTGAATACCTTGTTTAAATTGAATTGATTTGACATTACGCTAACTTAATTTATGAGACGACTCTATAAAATTCACTGTAATTGATTAAGTTTAATAGTATAGAATGAATTCTGATGAGCATATTTCAACCAACAAGATAAGAATTTTGTTAATAGCTCTCAAAGGAGAATTTTATAAATCTTTTTCTTTGGATTTTTGTGTATTAAATCAAAACGTATGTTATTTGAAAATTGGAAACTAAGTATTGTATGTATAGGCTTATTATTGGCAACAAATGCATGCAAAAATGACAAGAAAGCAGAAGCTGTGCAAGCTCTGAGTCAGGAAGAATTATCAGGTACAACATATGCAGTCACGGTTGATGGTAAAAGATTGCTTGAAATACCTGAACCCGATTCAATAAAGATGCAGAATAAGGCAAACATTGATGCAGCCAGGATGTATTACCTAGGAAATTTGACAGAAGCAAAGGCCTATTTAAATTATGGCGTGCAATGTCTTAAGTCCGGCTTGATAGAAAACGCCTTGCAAGTACTTGGCAAAGGAATTGAGCAATTTCCAAATACTGCTGATCTCAATTTGTATCGGGGAATTGCAGCAGTTCAAGGACGTCAATTTACTGCCGCAATTAATGATTTTTGGAAAGCGGGAAAAGGTGTCGAAGGTCAGAAAAATGTAAAAGGCATGTTGGATAAATCGGATGACGAAAAGAAAGTGGATGCAACTCTACAATATGAAATCTATACCTGGATGGGACTTGCGTTTCAATGCCAGGGTGATTTTTCTAATGCAGAGAAAATGTATGAGGTATGTGGAGATTTTTCAACGAATTCAGATTTATATTGTATGGCATATTATTGGCAATACCAATCTTATAAAAGAGCCGGTCGCGAAAAAGATGCAGACCGTATTCTGGAGAGTGTAGATCCAAAAATGTTTATTACACCAATTACTAAGCCTTATCTCGATGCATTGCTTTATTATAAAGGCGCATTGAAAGAAAATGAACTTGTCGATTTGATTAAACCACCTCAATCTTCAGTAGAAGCCCGAGATTGGACCATCAAAGCATATGCAATAGCAGTAAAAGCTTTGTTAGATAAAAATGAATCCAGATACATTGAAACGCTAGAAAAAATTGAATCCATTCCATATTGGAATCAAATGGCATACATTGCTGCAGAAGCGGATCTTCATAAGTTAAAGGGTTTCGACTATCAACAAATGGAAACCAAAGAATTGAACTCGGGAGGAAGGAGAAAATAAGTACTAATCTGATATATTAAGAAGCTGGTCGATCAAATTACAGTTTAGATTTTCCTTGCAATACATTTGAAGTTTAAAAAATTAAAAATTGTCAAATTTTTTGTTGAAGTATAAAATTCTTAAGCAATTTAACAATTTAACAATGCAACAATTAATTCTTTGATCAATCATGAAAGAAAAAGTATACAAACCAGCATCTGGGTGGAACATTCTTCTATTGATGTTTGTATTGCTTTTTGTAGCATATGCCTATCAACATGTTTTCGCTTGGGTCACTATTGGACTAATTGAATTGCTTATTGTCATTGGATTTATTATTGTAAATCCAAATGCATCAAAGGTGATGACATTATTTGGAAAGTATGTTGGTACAATTAAACAAGATGGTTTTTTCTGGGCGAATCCTTTTTTTTATAAACGCAATGTTTCACTACGCGCCAGAAATTTTGAAAGTGAACGACTGAAAGTAAATGATAAATGAGGTAATCCAATTCAGATTGGCGTAATTCTGGTATGGAGAGTAAAGGATACATTTAAAGCACAATTCGAAGTGGAAGATTATATGCATTTTGTAAAAGTACAGACGGACGCTGCGGTTCGAAAGTTAGCGGGCAGTTTTGCTTATGATCATGTCGATGATCATACTGAAATAACTCTCCGTGCAGGTGAAGTAGAAGTAAGTCATGTTCTCGAAAAAGAATTGCAGGAAAGATTGAATATGGCAGGTTTAGAAGTATTGGAAGCCAGAATAGGTTATCTCGCTTATGCACAGGAGATTGCATCTGCTATGTTGAGAAGACAACAGGCGGAAGCCATTGTTTCCGCCAGATATAAAATTGTGGATGGAGCCATTGGAATGGTTGAGGGCGTTTTGAAACAACTCGATGATAAAAAAATAGTGGCATTGGACTCTCATGAAAAAGCAAAGTTGGTCACCAATCTGATGGTGGTACTATGCTCAGATAAGGAGACGGTACCCATTGTGGAAGCTACAGCTTAGAACAAAAGCAGCTTTTAACGGAGAGATTTAAAGCAACCGATAAATGTTATTAAAAGCCTGGGTATTAAAG
>JAYVIT010000488.1:0-2834 GCA_043769965.1 Saprospiraceae bacterium | reverse complement strand
AGTTACCGACTGTAGAGTTGTATAATTTAAATTTCAAACAACTGTATATCAATTAATTAAATCATTTAACGATTTTTATTTTCCAAAAACTTCTTAAATTTGATCAAACACAAAATTTTGATTACCCTCACCCTTTCAAAATTGTCCATAATAATTTACCATTACCCAACAAATATCTGTTTTACGTCATCGGTTTTCTCATAGTTCACATCTCCCGGTTCCTCTCGATTTTCGAGACTCCTGACAAATTTTTAACTTTACGTCCTTGTTTTTGTTTCCGCTACTATGAAAGACTTCTCCTTTATTTATAATGCTCATCCTTCTTATGTGGACACTATATATAAGGAGTATTTACGCAATCCGGAATCCATTGATTCATCCTGGAAAGAGTTTTTCAAAGGTTTTGATTTTGCAAAATCATTTGCTGAAAATGGAAGTGCTCAATCGCAACCTATCGCAACGGATCTTATTCAAAATGAGTTGGCCGTATTAGCACTAATACAAGCTTTTCGTAAACGAGGACATCTATTATCAGATACGAATCCTATCCGCAAGCGAAAAGACAGAAAGCCATTTCTGGAACTGACGGATTATCACCTGGAAAATACAGATCCCAAATCACGTTTTGTAAGTGGAAAAGCAATTGGCCTTGAAAACAAAGGACTTGTTGAAATTTACCAAAAACTCAAAACCATTTATTGTCAAAAAATTGGATTTGAATATGTTCATATTGAATCCAGAGAAAAGCGAATTTGGTTACAGGAAAAAATTGAAACAAGAAGTCTAAAAGATGATTGCGGTTTTTCACTCGATGTCAAAAAAAGAATATTAGAAAAACTAAACGGCGCAGTGGTCTTTGAAAAATTTCTGCATACAAAATACGTCGGACAAAAACGCTTTTCACTCGAAGGTGGTGAAAGTGCAATTCCTGCATTGGATTCACTCATTGAGTTAAATTCAACTTTGGATGTAGAAGAAGTTGTGATTGGAATGGCTCATCGCGGACGTTTGAATGTACTTGCGAATATCATGGGAAAAACATATGAGCAAATCTTTAATGAATTTGAAGGAACTGCAGTTCCCGATTTAAGTTTTGGAAGTGGCGACGTAAAATACCATCTTGGTTTTTCTTCTCAAATTAAAACCAAGAGTGGAAAAAATATTCAGTTGAAACTGGCACCGAATCCTTCTCATTTGGAAGCTGTTGATTCAGTTGTGATTGGTTTGGCCAGAGCAAAAGCAGATTTGTTGTATCAATCTGATTACGATAAAATACTTCCGATTTTAATTCATGGAGACTCCGCAATTGCAGGCCAAGGTGTTGTTTATGAAATTATACAAATGTCTCAACTGCCAGGTTATTACACTGGAGGCACGATTCATTTCATCATCAATAATCAAATAGGATTTACAACTGACTTTGATGATGCCCGTTCTTCGACGTATTGCAGTTCTGTAGGCAATGTTGTTCAAGCACCGGTATTCCATGTGAATGGTGATGATCCAGAGGCGGTTGTTTTTGTAATGAATCTTGCGGCGGAGTACCGCCAGAAATTTAATGCAGATGTCATTGTGGATATGGTTTGTTATCGGCGTCATGGTCACAATGAAGGAGATGATCCAAAATTTACCCAACCGGAAATGTATGAGATCATAAGTCATCATCCAAACGTCAGAGAGATTTATGTAGAAACCTTGAATAAGCGCGGTGATGTTGAATCGAAACTCGCAAAGCAAATGGAAAAGGAATTCTGGGATCATCTTCAGGAGCGATTAAATCAGGTTAAAGAAAATCCTTTACCTTATATATATCAGGATCCTGAACTCGCCTGGAAAAGTTTGAATAAAATTTCAAATCCAAATGACTTTGATAAAAGTCCTGAAAGTGGAATTTCAATAGATACTGTTCAAATGATATTGAAGAAGATTTTGGAAACCCCTAAAGAATTTTCCGTGCTTCCAAAAATAAAACGATTGTTTAATGCGTGGGCCTTATTAATCAAAGCAAATAAAATTGATTGGTCATTGGCAGAGTTGATGTCGTATTCAAGCATTCTTGTAGAAGGGAATAATGTGAGAATGAGTGGACAAGATGTAAAGAGAGGTACCTTTTCTCATAGGCACGCAATCTTATTTGATGAAAAAACAAATGAAGAATACAACAGACTATCTAATCTTTCAGAAAATCAAGGACAGTTTTTAATTTACAATTCGTTGCTTTCTGAATTTGCAGTGCTCGGTTTTGAATATGGATACTCATTAGCATCGCCAAAACATTTAGTTTTGTGGGAAGCACAGTTTGGAGATTTTACGAATGGGGCACAAGTAATAATTGATCAATTTATAACTACAGCGCAAAGCAAATGGAACCGCATGAGTGGGCTCGTGTTATTATTACCTCATGGATATGATGGCCAGGGACCGGAACACTCTTCTGCGCGACTCGAACGATTTTTACAATCCTGCGCACAATTGAATATAGTTGTTGCAAATGCAAGTACTCCAGCAAATTTCTTTCATCTTTTAAGAAGGCAATTGATTTGGAATTTCAGAAAGCCATTAATTGTAATGTCTCCAAAATCACTTTTACGACATCCAAAATGCATTTCAGAAATAAAAGACTTTGGACCGGGAACTCATTTTAATGAAGTTATCGAAGACATTCCTGTAACCAAAATAAATATCAAAAATCTTTTGTTTTGCAGCGGACAAGTATATTATGATCTCAAGAACAAGCAAGAAGAACTTAAATCTGATCAACATTTGATCATTCGAGTCGAACAACTCTATCCTTTTCCAACTAAACAAATTGAATCCATTTTGTCAAAGTATCC
>JAYVIT010000487.1:0-2241 GCA_043769965.1 Saprospiraceae bacterium | reverse complement strand
ATTTAATATCACACAATATAAACAGATTCAAAAAAAATTATCATAATCGATACATAATTTTTAAGCAGCTCTAAAAACAAAGAGATAATCTGAATTTTATATACCCAAACAAGATATTAGTTGATAACAAATAGCCATTAATGGTATTAGGTAATCAGGAGAATTGCAACTAATTTTAACTTTAGTTTTGAATTAAGTCTTTTGTAAATTTAGTCCAATAAATGAATCGATTTTTAATCTTTGTTTTAGTTTTCATTTTACATGAAGCAATTAATGGCCAACAAAAAAAAGCATTGGTTGTGGCCATTGGAAATTATCCTAAATCAAGCGGATTCAATAGTATTCATTCTATAAATGATATTCCACTTATACAAAATGCACTTTTGAAATTGGGATTTAAAGAACAGGATATCCGAATCATTAAAGAAGATGAAGCCACTAAAAAAAATATCATCAATGCCCTGGAACATGTTTTGTTGAATTCTATTCAATCCGGTGACATCGCGTTTTTCCATTTTTCCGGACATGGTCAACAACTGGTTGACATCGATGGTGATGAGCTTGATGGTTTAGATGAAACATTGGTTCCATATGATGCTTCAATACATTTTGATCCCAAAGTATATGAAGGAGAAAACCATATCACTGATGATCAATTGCGGCATGTGTTTTCTAAAATCAGAAATAAACTCGGCCCCAAAGGTCACTTTCTGACAACTTTCGATGCTTGTCATTCAGGAACAGCAACTCGGCATATTGGAATTGCCAGAGGTACAGATATTGTCATGGCAGCAACTTCTAATCAAACAATTGCGAAAAAGAAAAAGCTGGATACCAATCAGTCAGATTTTAAAGTTCAGGATGAATCAAAAATGGCATCAATGGTTTCTTTTTTTGGATCTATGGCAAATCAATTGAATTATGAAGTACTGGCAGATGATGAAAAAATTATGGTGCATTAAGTTATGCATTCAGCAAAGCCATACATTCTATACCATCTATATCTAGCTACCAACAATTATTTGACAGAATAAGACTCATCATACAAATGAATGCAATAAATCAAATACCTGAAGCATCAGGAATACTTGCACAGACTGTCTTAGGTGGTCAATATCTCGGTACACCCAATTATTTCATTGTAAAAGAATGGCAAGACAAAAACACAGTTGTGGTTGAAGCCGGTTTCTTAAATGGTATTTCACCAGGAACCGTGTTCGGTTTTTATCCTCCTGAAATGAGAAGCACCAAAAATGCAACACCTTTAGCAATCGGTACAGTTAAATCCTCCGGTGCAATAAATAGTATTGTAGTAATACCTGAAGGTATATTAGAAGAATCTGCGGAACATGCCTGGGTAATAGTAAAAGAAGAAAATTTTGGAACCTTAAAAATTCGACTTCAACTGAAAGAAGATTTCAACACTATAGGTAAAAATATTCACGACGAACTTTTCAAACTACCATACATCGAAAAGGTAGACGCAAATCCTGATCTGGTATTGATTGCCGAAGATAAAGACTTTTTGTTGGTTACGATTTCAGATTTGGAAATAGCTAAGTATTCAAAATCTGCCGCAAGAAATGATTTGATTTATTCATTAAAATCTACACTGACACAATTTGGCCAGTCACAATACCTTAGAAAACTATCGCAGGAAAACAAAGAGATTAAATTGGAATTTACTTTTGTTTTGATTTCAAGAAACGGGATCAATGCTTCTGATCAATTCAATACGGATAGTCTGAAAGATGAACAGGATAATATCAGAATTAAAGTAGGAGATATCCTAAAACTAAAAGTAACTAATCATGGTAGCAAGTCAGCCTATTTTACGTTTCTAGATATTCAACCGGATAATAAAACCGGTGTATTGTTTCCAAGAGAAAATGAATCACCTTCTGATTATTTTGTAAAACCTGGAGAAGAATTTTTAACCAGCCCAATTATCATCAAGCCTCCTTTAGGTCAGGAATTATTTAAACTGATCGCTACTAAAAATCCAGTTAATTTGCGCCCATTAGATCAAAGAAGAGGCATTACTGATCTTACAAAAACCAACAATGATCCTTTTGAAAAACTGATCCGGCAAAGTTATTATAATACGGAAACGGAAATGCGAAGAGGAATTACTTCTAATGTTCCTGCTGGATTGGTGAATATTTATTCAGTACCATTTTTGATTGAGAATTGAGGAGAAAGAGGATGGGTTTTAGGGGTTTTGGGGTTTAGGGGTTTAGG
>JAYVIT010000486.1:0-2541 GCA_043769965.1 Saprospiraceae bacterium | reverse complement strand
CCCGGCCTGGTACTGTTTACTTCTGGTACATCTGGATTTCCAAAAGGGGCGGTACATGATTTCAGTAAGTTATTGGACAAATTCAAATCGAAGCGAACTTCATTGCGCACGATTAATTTTTTATTGTTTGATCATTGGGGAGGTTTGAATACTTTATTTCATACCTTGTCGAATTGTGGCGTTGTGATGGCCCTCCGCAACCGCAAGCCAGAAGCTATTTGCGAGTACATCCAAAAATACAAAATTGAATTGTTGCCTGTATCACCAAGCTTTTTGAATCTACTCATTTTAAGCGAAGTTTATAAAAATTATGATCTCAGTAGTTTGAAACTGATTACTTATGGTACGGAACCCATGCCTTCAAATACACTCAAGCGAGCAAAAGAAATTTTTCCAGAAGTAAATTTTCAACAGACTTATGGATTAATTGAATTAGGCGTGTTGCGATCAAAATCAAAAAGTGATGATTCACTTTGGGTAAAAATAGGAGGCGATGGCTTTGAACTCCGTGTCGTTGATTCTATTTTACAAATTAAAGCAGAATCTGCCATGTTGGGTTATCTCAATGCGCCAAGTCCATTTACTGAAGACGGTTATTTTATTACCGGGGACCAGGTAGAAGTGGATGGTGAATACTATAAAATATTAGGTCGTAAATCGGAGATCATCAATGTCGGTGGTGATAAAGTATATCCACAAGAAGTAGAGAATATAATTTTATCTATGGACAATGTGATGGAGGCAACAGTTTACGGTGAGAAACATGTCATGATGGGAAACATCGTTTGTGCAAGAATAACTTTAAAAAATGAAGAGGATCCAAAAGAGTTTACCCGCAGACTTAAGATATATTGTAAAGGCAAAATGCTAAGCTTTAAGATTCCTGTGAAGGTGCAAATTGAATCTTCGCCGCTTTACACTGACCGGTTTAAGAAACAAAGAAAATTTGAATAAAGATAAAATTCGTAAAAGAGTGATACCCTTTTAAATCAAAAATTAAATTTCATTGTAATTCACTATTTATCATTTCGAAAAATCTCATTCCATTGAAAATATTATACGCCCCATACAACATTGCATCCATGCCGGCAATTACTATTGATGCATTGAAAAAGATTCCAGGCATTGAAGCGAAAGGAGTTGCCATAATGAGTCCGAATTCGCAAAGTTTTGGAGTGAATGATGAAAGCAGTTGGAAAAAATTTAATGTCTATGGTTCGCTGAAGCACCCTTTCGAGATGATAAAGAATATCATTTTGGCTGAGTATTATTTATGTAAGCGAATATTATGGGCTGATGTGATCATTTGGCAATGGGATACACGGGTGTATCTTCCGCATTTCTGGTTTTTAAAATTTTGCAATAAACTTATATTGGTTGAATGGGTAGGTAGTGATATTCGTGTGCCAGAGATTGTAAATGTAAATAATCCTTATTTCAAAAAAGCCATCGAAAACAGAACGTATAGTTATCTCAAGGAAAGTAAAGCGAGAAGCAATTGGATCCAAATGAAATTTAAATTTCTAAATGCCATTCCCTGGCTTTGCCCTGAGATGACCTTGTTTTTAAACCGGAATCTTTTCCCCGATTATATTCCAACTTTTCAACGAATCGAAGTTAAAAAATACAAACCTGTTTATCCTGATCAAAATAAACAAAAAATAACAATAGTCCACACCCCTTCTGCATTAGGAGCAAAAGGAACAAACTATGTTCGAACCGTAATCGAAAAACTAAAACCCGAATTTGATTTGGAGTATATAGAAATCAATAAAAAAACACATGTGGAGGCTTTGAGCGCAATTGCAAGTGCTGATATTTTTTTAGATCAATTTCTCGGTGGATCTTATGGTATGTCAACTTGCGAAGCATTGGCAATTGGCAAACCTGTTTTTGTTTATCTTATGGCGCCATTTATTGCAATATTACCAAAAGACTGTCCTTTGGTAAATGCAAATGGGGATACTCTTGAAGAAATTCTTAAACTCTATTTATTGAATCCACAATTAAGATATGAAACAGGAGTTAAATCCCGTGCATATGCTGAAAAGTATCATGATGCTGACAAACTTTCGGAAGAATTAGTTGAAAAATTAAAAACTATGTTGCCCACATGCAATTAATGGCTATATTTTAATTATTTATTTTTAATTTCTTTCACAAATCCATACTTCACCAAAAGCAATTCCTCTTCTTTAATCAAACCGACACCTTGGGCATAATACTTGTATTCCTTTTCATTTGGTTTTAATGCATTTGTCTCTTCAGTCTTTAGACAATTAATAAAATAACCAGCATGTGTTTTAATCATTTCTGATGTACTTAGTATTTCTGCACGATCCATTGCAATGCCGGGTGCCATTTCCTGATAATATTTTGATCCCACTAAAATTACTCCGGGCATGATGATTCCATTTTTGATTTGACCTTCAGCCACCCATGCTCCTTCATGACTTACTATTTTTCCATCTTTATAAATATCTACTTCTTCTCCGAAGTAATGTATGCTTCCTGTTTCTTTACATAGTGCAAAAAAGTTTC
>JAYVIT010000485.1:0-2111 GCA_043769965.1 Saprospiraceae bacterium | reverse complement strand
TTTTGCTTTCTCCTCTGTTACATCTTTGAATTTTCCGCCACCTGTATTTTCAAGTAAATAACTTTTAGGTGGATATGGATATTTATCGGGAACGGTACGCCCACCTCTGAACAAATCCAAATCTCCGTCTCCATCAAAATCTTCAGCCACAACACATGAACCACTTGATCTGATGACTGGTAAGTTGGATAGATCTTTTGAAAAATTTCCTAAACCATCATTTATATACAAACGATCCTGGTAAATCGGCATGCTCTCTTCCATCTCGGTACCTCCTGAGACTACGTATAGATCAGGATCTCCATCACCATCCGCATCAAAGAACAAACTTTGCATATCTTCATAATCCTTATCTTTTTCAAAGATGGGAACATTCTTGGTGCGAAATGTACCTGAATCAGTCTGCATATATAACTGAGCCGCTTTAAAATGAGGTGCTCCCACATAAAAATCTTCACGGCCGTCTTTATTTACATCCGCTACAGAAATAAATGGACCTAATCTGCTCAATTGATGCGGTAACAATATCTGATTTTTATAATCGTCAAATGGATTTTCCAAATGATAATAAGGAGGTAAAATACTTGCAAGTGTGTTTTCCACAAATATAGGCCTTACATTATTGTTTGGATTACTTGCTTCAATAGATTTGTTGTAATTAATTTCAATTGTTTGATTGGCTTTGACGTTTTTTAAAATAGTCTTTCTAAAATTCGGCCATTGCACTTCTACTCGATCCACTTGTTCAATATTGCTAAGTCCGAAATGAGCATAAGGTTCGGAAGAAGATAGATATCCCCGAACTGTTTTTAGTTCGACATACTGTTGATTATCTCCATAGAAAATACTCACCTTGGCACCGATGCCGAATGTATTGAAAGGAAATCCTCTGCATGTTATTCTTAAATAATTCTGATTGTCGTTTACATTATTTTTATATACAAAAGCCGGATCATCAATATTATTTACCACCAAATCCTGATCACCATCATTATCCAAATCACCGAATGCTGCACCGTTTGCAAAACTGGTTTTTGTAATGCCCCAATCCTTCATCATTTTTTTGAATGTCAGGTCATGATTATTCTTGAAGATATAACTAACTAATTTGACGGAAGGAAGAATTCCCAAAACTTGTTCAGGACTATCGACAACATTATTATGCGCCTTCAAAAATTCTTTCATCTTTTTATTGGTATCGCGATCATAAACATCACGACGATAACCATTGGAAATAAAAATATCTTTGAATCCATCATTGTCCACATCTTGTATCAATGCACTCCATGACCAATCTGTTTTTTCAACACCAGCTAATTGTGCGATATCCGTAAAAAATCCATTTCCATGATTGTATTGCAACACATTGTGCATATACTGATCCTGAAATCCCATAGATTTTAATTTTTCGAAATACTCGGGCTGCATTGCAGGCATTGTAGTCTTTGACCTTTTATAATCTTCTGGTCTCATCTCGACGACCAAAATTTCATCAAATGCATCATTATTTACATCACCGAAATCAACTCCCATAGAATAATACGGGACATGATTAGTAAGTGCTTTTATGCTTTGTTTAAATGTCCCATCTCCATAATTAATGTATAGATAGTCGTTCTCAATAAAATCATTTGCCACATAAAAATCTTGTGTGCCATCTTTATTAATATCTCCGGATACAGCACCTAACCCATAACCATAACTCGGATACAATCCAACTTCTTTACTTATGTCTGTGAAACTTCCATTCCCATTATTCCTGTAAAATTTATTGGTCGTATTGGGATCAAAAATTCCCTTTGCCATAAATTCTTTAACAAGCTTAATAGAATCTTCACCTACTCCCCAACGTTCTGGCCGGTTTGTAACAAACAAATCCAAATCTCCATCAATATCATAATCTAAAAAGGTAGATGTGATTGAATATCCTGGATCAGCAACTCCGTATTTCTCTGCTTCATCTACAAATGTTAGATTTTTTTGATTGATCAATAACAGGTTTTTGTTTTTTTCTGGAATATTGAGAAAGCCACCACGGCATATATAAAGATCCATGTAACCATCGTGGTTTATATCCACTGTAGATACACCACTATGCCAGCCATCAAATT
>JAYVIT010000484.1:0-5300 GCA_043769965.1 Saprospiraceae bacterium | reverse complement strand
GATTTTTTATCTCTCCTCTTTATTATGTTTTAAACTCGTCAACTACTTCATCAATCCATCCAAAAGCAATTGAAAGGAATCCGATTTTACCGAATAATTACCCCTAAATGGATTATCCATTGATGCAATTAAAAAAACTAGTGAACCGATTAAAAGGCCACTCAAAACACTTAACAAGGCATTCAGTTTTTTATTTTTAATAACCAAACTCTGGGTTAAAATAATATTGACAAATGCACCTAAGAACAGAATAAGATAAATCATTGATGGTAAAGATGAATTTACAGCATTAATTCTTAGCCGTCTTGCAAGATTAAGTTCATTATATTGTTTAAAGACTTCAGCATAGAATATTTTATCCTGATCTGATTCTGGAATATATCTGGCTAACTGGAATTGAAAGCTATCCATAAAAACGGATGCACCTTTTGGGATGATGCCTTTTTGTTGCTCAGGCCAGGCTACGTTAATCACATATTTTGTATATTCTTTTAACGTATTTAGCATAATATTTTTTTCAGGTTTTGTCAATATGGAAACATCCCGGTATAAAGCATTGAGTTCGCTACTTTCATTATTTACTTTCTCATCAGTGGAATTGAAATTTTCATAAGAGCTCACTGCAATTAGACCAATAGTGATGCCATAAAACACGCTGCTCAATGTTAGATAAGGATCAACAATGGAATTGTGTTCCTCTTTAATTCCCAGTTTCTTTTCGAGCCAGGAGTTAAATACATAAGCACTCAATAGAGAAAAGCCTGTAAAAACTAAAACTGTAATTATAAAGAATTGCCAGCTCGGTAAGTCATATACCCAATAAAAGTCCATAATGAAGTTAATTTAAATTTTATAATAAGATTTTATTACAAAATATTAATCAAGTTATTTCAATGTTGAATCATGAATCATGAATCAGAATTTTTAAATGAAAATATACCTCCATATACATTAAACATGGATTCTGAAAAATACTTGTTAAACGCAAAAACGGCTTTCAATCCTTCTTCAATTGTATTTGTGTTGACTGCTTTAATCGTCTGCATTTGTTTGATGAAATCCGTCAATAAAATCTGCAGTACTCCTTGGCCAACTATTTTTCCCTGATCATCAGCACCTTCGTATATTGTAATGAAAAGTGTTGATGTATCGGGCCATTCATCAAATCCGGGATCATCGTGTACGACTTTAAATCCTTTGAAATAATAGGTCTTACCTTCTACGGAATTCAAACACATGTTATACTTCATCAATTTGGTTTTTGATCTTTCAGGATCATCGACAAACAAATTAAAAATACCATTGGAAACATTCATTGGCGACGAGGACAAAGATGGTGCGGTTACAGTACCTACCATTGTGGCACTGTGTTCAGGATTTTTTATCATTTCATAAACATCATCACTTCTAATCGTCAAAATGAAGGATAAAGATTCATTATTTATTTTTCCTTTTTCAAATCCGGATTTGAAATCATTATTAGAAGTACCTGTAGAAAAATAGCCACGCATCGCTTCTGTAAATTGTATACCTGCTTTCCTGATTGATGCATCAATGGCTTGCAATTTTTTTGTAGAAGCATAATCGATGGTCCAATTTCTATCAGCGGCAATAAGTGCACAACACCTCTCCGCGATTGCTGAAATAGTTAGCAGTGGATTTACGCCAAGTGATCTTGGAACTACCGAACCATCAGCAATGTAGAAATTTTCGTAAACACCGGAATCACTATCTTTTGAAAATACCTGTCCCTTGTGATTGACAACAGAGGATTCAATACTATCACCCATATGACATCCTCCCAAAGGATGCACTGTCACTAATTCATTCCCCATTTCTTTTACCCAGATAGGATTTTTTACATAGACTCCGGATATGGCTTTCGTTTCTTTGCGAAGTTGTTCATCAGCCATTTTAAATATTTCCTGATTGCCCACATAACGCCAATCTAAATGGAGTTTGTCATTTTCCAATTTCAGCCTGCCACTTTCGCCATCATGAGTCATCATCAGATAGGTTTGGGTATTTTTTATAGCACCGACATATGGTCCCATTACATTGCTTTCCAATGTATGTAAACCATGTTTTAATATATCCAGATGAGCACTAATGCTTTCTTGTCTTTGGACAGATCCTATGATTTTATTTTGTACATCAAGAAATATTGGAAGAATCGATCCTAATGCTCCTGGAATAACTGCATCTTCAATGATCATCCCTTCGTTCAGATTTTCTTTGTACCTGATATCGATCACTCCTGTAATACATGGACCTGATTTTTTCTCATCATCCAATTTATTGGATCCTTCTCCTACACCATAAATGGTAGATGCAGTATTGTAAGCAAATCCAAGCACATCTCCATTTCCAGAAAATTGATATCCTATTTTGTCAGAAACTGGCAAGCCTTTTTCTCTTGAACGCAACATGATTTCATTGGAGCCCAATGTGCCGGCAGATAAAACGACCATGTCTGCTTCAACAAATAATTTTGCTGCATCAAATTTATTGGATCCGCTATTTACCACACTATAATAGACCAGCCATTTATCACCTTTTCTTTCTACATGACTTACCGAAGTCTCCGTAAAAATATCTGCTCCGTGGGCTTTAGCGTCCGGAAGGTAATTCATGAGTACAGTATTCTTTGCTGAATAGTTGCAACCCGAACAACAATCACCACACATATTACATGGCTTTTGTTCTACGCCGACATGATTTTCTCCATCTACATCAAAATTGACATTGATATCCGTTCTGTAAAATTTTTCATTGTTGGCTTCTGCAGCTTTTTGTAATGCGGTTAATTTATTCAATTGAATAGAGGCAGGCAAAGGAGTAGCTTTTAGCATGTCAAGTGCATTTGCAAAACCCACATTGAGATTGCTATTCGGATTGTCAAATTCTTCTCTCAATTCTTTAGGCCAATTAGGGTCATCGAAAACCCGTTCTTCGGGTTTAATTGAGACGTTTGCATTTATCAGTGAGGTTCCTCCCAGTCCACAACCAACCAGCACACTCAGGCCTTTATACACGTGAAGGTCATACATACCTGTTGCAGATCCTCGGTGTCCTAATGAAGAATGAACCTGAAATTGACTTGCGGCTTCGATCAGTGTATCCGGATATTCACCTGGTTGTCGTTCCTTGCCGCGTTCTAAAACACAAACTTTTTTGCCAGCTCTTGAAAGTCTGGACGCAGCGATACCACCTCCATAACCGGAGCCAATTACTACGATATCATAACTGGCTCTCATTTGTGAAACAGGGATTGATAAGTACTTCATATTGAATTTTTGTTGCTAATAATTTCCAAAGTAAAGAATTTTAATAGAAGAACTAAAATATTTTTTGTTAATCGTTCAAAGCGCTTAATTTGGGTTAGGCATCCCGGTCAGAAAAATCAAAGCTCCTTTACAAACCTGCAATTTCGAATATTCAAAATGAAAAGAATAATTGAGTAATCAGAAATTTCATTACGATTAAATATTTAGCATTAATTTACAGCACCTAATTCAATATCTAAGAAATATGAAAGATTTTAAACCACAAAAAATGGTTGGCTGGTTTGACATACAGCAATTAGCTACAACCGCCATAAGAGCAATACTCTCTTCAATATTTGGCAGCTATGCCGATAAACGAGAGACCGTTGCTTCGATTACCAAATCAGAGGTATATGATGATTGTGGTTGGGATAAAGAGCTTTGGTTGGATTACATTTCTGATACTGGCGATGGATTTAATTCCACTTTTACAATGGCCAAATTAATTTCTTCTGATCAGCTTGCTGTTCAAGCCAATGACAAAGAGATAAATCTGCCAAGAGGAAAAATAGCTGTGTTTGGAGGAGATCTGGTTTATCCAACACCTACCCGGCAACTTTACCAAGATAGATTTATCGGGCCCTTGCAGGCTGCGGCACCTAGGGTTGAAGGTGGCACAGAAGCAGATATGTTTGTACTGCCGGGTAATCATGACTGGTATGATGGATTGACAAATTTTATCAAGATATTTTGTCGAAAACATAGGATAGGTAGCTATCGTACCAGGCAGGACAGAAGTTATTTCGCCATTAAGCTCAGCCATAACACCTGGCTTTGGGCCATTGATATACAGTTGGAATCTGATATAGACAAACCACAATTAGATTATTTTGAATTTGTTGCCAGCAATAACATGAAAAAAGGGGACAAAATCATTTTATGCACGGCAGAACCCAGTTGGATATATAATACCAGCAAGAGAGTGGATACTACTTATATTAACCTGGAATATTTTGAAAAGACCTGCATTGTTGAAAAGGGTTTTGAACAGATATTAACTCTGGCAGGTGACCTTCATCATTACGCACGTTATGAAGAAATTTCTGAAAGTGGGAAAGTAAGGTATAAAATCACATCAGGAGGCGGCGGTGCTTTTTTACATCCTACGCATAACCTTCCTTATAAATTAAACAGAATGCATGACGGTGATTTTGAATTGAGAAAAACCTTCCCGGATCAAAAAAAATCATTCAAAATGGCCTTTGGCAATCTATTATTTCCAATTAAGAATTTATCCTTTGGTTTTTTTCTGGCATTTATTCACCTTTACCTTGCGTGGTCAATTCGCATTTCCAGCAGTTTAGATCAAGACCCTGGAGATATACTGGTTCAAATCAGAACTATGGGATTGTCGGATATTCATCAGGTAAACGAACGATTGATAAACTCCTTTGCGAATAGTTTTTCTGCGGTTACCGTCTTACTGTTGTTTGCTTTTGGCTTCTATAAATTCTGTGACAGCAATTCATCCAAATTGAGATTTGTTGGTGTGGCAGGTTTGATACACGGACTTTTGCATATAGCTCTTATGCTATTTTCTTTATGGGCATTCACATATATTAGCTACAACATGTTGGAAAGTTTAAATCTCGTCAGTGACATTACAATTATTATGAGTGTGGTTTTGTTCACTGTTTTGATTGGTGGATTTGTATCCGGTTTATTGGTCGGGTTATATCTCATTTTTTGTAATCTAGTATTAGGCATTCACGACAATGAAGCATTTTCTTCAATGAAAATCGAGGGACACAAGAATTTTTTGCGGATGCATTTAAAAGATAATAAATTGACCATTTATCCAATCGGACTAAAGAAAATTGCGAGATGGAAACCGGAATTAGGTAGTTTTATAACCAAAGATAAATTGAGTCCGGAGTTGATTGAATCGCCAATTGTTATTGATCTGGATTAACTGATGTAGAATACAGAATTTATGATATTTTAGAATATTGGATTCCTCATACTAATTTTTGG
>JAYVIT010000483.1:0-17640 GCA_043769965.1 Saprospiraceae bacterium | reverse complement strand
AGACAATGTGTTTTCAATTATAAAGACCTTTGGTTTTTTTCTGGTTCTTGCATTTATAGCCAGCGGTTCAATACTATATATTGAGTTTTTGCGAAAAGAAAAATTAGGCCAGATTAAAGGACGTATTGAAACGATTATTGTTTACAAACCTATAGATTGGAAAGATATCCTGCTTCAGGGTTTGATTAATTTCATTTTCTTTTTCAAAATTGGCTACATCTATTTTCATTTTGCAGAATTTAAATCAGATCCAGCAGCAATCGTATTTTCAGCGAAAGGTAATTTACTGATTGGCATAATCGCATTTGTGATTACGTCTATCTGGCTTTATTATAAAATGAATAATGAAGAAAATAAAGAAATAATAAAAAAGGATATTTTTATATACCCTCATCAACGAATTTATGATATCACACTTGTTGCTGCTTTATATGGAATTTTAGGTTCAAAATTATTTTCCATTTTGGAAAATTTTAATTCGTTTATAAAAGATCCACTGGGTGAAGTATTTTCCGGTAGTGGGCTTACCATTTATGGTGGATTGATTCTTGCATTCATCATGGTTTACAGGTATGTAGAAAAGAAAGGCATAAATCCACTTCATATGATGGATGTTGGAGCTCCCTGTATGATGATTGGATATTGCGTTGGCCGCATGGGCTGCCACTTTTCAGGAGATGGAGATTGGGGAATTATCAATGAAATGGCTAAACCAGGATGGTTTGTTTTTCCGGATTCCTGGTGGGCCTATTCATATCCTCATAATGTACTCAATGAAGGAATTCCAATAGAAGGTTGCATCTGGCAATACTGTCATCAGTTGTCGCCTAAAGTTTTTCCAACTCCATTGTATGAAGTTATCTTAGCAGGGATGATTACTCTAATACTGCTGCTGCTCAGAAATGTAATCCATCGTCCGGGTGTACTTTTTTTCATTTACTGTTTTCTCAATGGACTCGAACGATTCTTCATAGAATTTATTCGTGTCAATCCAAGGTATTCGATACTCAATTACAATTTATCCCAAGCACAGATAATTGCTTTCATACTGATAATTACAGGAGTTGTAGGTATGATCGTCTATTGGAGAAAGAATATCAGGGATTGATGAATTGCTAAATTGTTTGATTGTTAAATTGCTTGATAACTGAACCAACCATTTTTTAGTCTTAATTTTCTCGCGGTGAGCATAGTCGAACTATAATTTTTAATTCATTTTGATTCGTCCTAAAATATTTTCTAAAAAACTGCTTTCCTGGTCACTCGACCATCCAAGAAATTATCCCTGGACAGGAGAAAAAGATCCCTATAAAATCTGGATTTCAGAAATTATTCTTCAACAAACAAGATCAGATCAGGGAAAATCATATTTTGAAAATTTTATTAAAAAATTTCCAAATGTCAAACGACTTGCCAAAGCAACAGAAGATGAAATTCTCAGCAGTTGGCAGGGCCTGGGATATTATTCACGAGCACGTAATTTACATCATGCTGCAAAAACAATTGTCGAAAAATTTAAAGGCCATTTTCCTCGTGCAATGGAAAACATAAAATCTATAAAAGGTATCGGGCAATATTCAGCTGCAGCAATCAGCAGTTTTGCATTCGATACTCCTGAGGCTGTAGTTGATGGAAATGTCGTACGTGTGCTATCGCGTATTCTTGGTATTGATATACTTTTTAATTCAACAGAAGGAAAGCGTAAATTTTTTAATATAGCCAATATCTATTTGGATAAAGAAAATCCTGCCGCATACAATCAAGCCATCATGAATTTTGGAGCGATACACTGCAAACCAAAACAACCACTATGTCAACAATGCATTTTTTCAAATCAGTGTTATGCTTACTTGAATAATTGTATTGACATATTTCCGGTAAAACTCAAAAAAATTGTATTAAAAAAAAGATATTTGGCAAAAATTATATGAGTTGCCTATGATAGAAACTAAAAAAGATCAGCGCTTTAAAAGTATTGAACAAATTGAAAAGGAATCAGACGTATTATACTTCAATAAGAGTTTGAAAATAAATTTAATTGAAACGACCACCCAAAAACTAAGTCACCAGGAGATCAAAAGCCGGTTTTATAAACTGAATTCAAGTCATATACCAACCAAAATAAAGCATGAGGTTTGCTTTGTAAAGCGAGAAAACTTAGTCAATTTTGCTTTTCCAAAGATTATAAGCGTATATTTAAAGAATTTTAATCAAAACAGGTATGCTGAATAAAGTAACTTTAATAGGAAATCTTGGAAAAGATCCGGAAATCCGGTCTCTTGAAAGCGGAGTAAGCAGGGCAAATTTTACCCTTGCCACAAATGAAAGCTATAAAGACAGAAGTGGAAATTGGCAAAAAAGTACAGAATGGCATGACATTGTTATGTGGCGTTCTATGGCAGAACGAGCAAAGGTTTTGAAAAAAGGGATGCTCGTGTATATCGAAGGAAAACTTACTCATCGTAAATGGACTGATAAAGAAGGCAGGGATCATTATACTACAGAAATTACTGCTGATGTTTTGCGAATACTTGAAAAAAGGGAACATTCTTCTCCTACAGGTACAACACCAATTCCTAATGAAGAAAAAAAATATGAAGATTCTGGTACAGAGACCACACATGCTGAGACAGCTGAAGACGATCTTCCATTTTAAGCAGCTTCAAACTATATACTGACCTTCGTGGACCCCGACCCTTACCTATATAATCTCTCTTTATTATTTACAGGAGTTTTGTTGTTTGTTTCTTTTGATGAGATACTGATCTTTTTGTCTCTTATTTTACTATTACTTTGTTCAGGACTTTTTTCCGGATCAGAGATCGCCATGTTTTCATTAACGCAAGATGACATGGAAGAAATAAAAGAAAATGAAAGTCCTGCTTCAAAATCCTTACAACATCTAAAGAGTCATGCGAAACGATTGCTTGCACTTATTCTCATTTGCAACACATTTGTAAATATTGGAATTGCACTTGTTGTTGAGAAGTTACTCGAATTGTGGTTGCCCATAGAAAAGTATACGAGCTGGGGAGAACATTTAAAAACATGGCCGATCATCGACCGATATTCTCCTGACCAAATTGGAACGTTCATTTATTTTCTAATAGCTGTAGTTGGTGCAACTGTCTTGATTCTATTTTTTGGTGAAGTCATGCCAAAAATTTATGGAAGATTAAATAATCGTAGCCTTGCACTTTCAATGGCAATACCATTGCGAGTGCTTGATTTCATTTTTAGTCCTATGACCTATCTTATGATAAGCATGACACACAGAGTTGAAAAGAATTTATTGGAAAAAAAAGTTGGACTACAATCCACTTCAAAACAAGACTTGGATGCTGCTATTGATCTTGCTATTAGTGTAGATATCGAATCCGAAAAACAAGTAAACATACTTAAAGGAATTATCAAATTTAACGACGTTTCTACAAAACAGGTAATGACTCCAAGAACCCAGGTATATGGAGTAGATTTCAACGGGACATTCTATGAAGTACTCAAAATGGTTAAAGACAGTGGATTTTCAAGACTTCCAGTGTACAATGACGATTATGATCAAATCACCGGGATACTATATGCCAAAGATATGATCGGACATCTTCATGAGGATGATCATTTTGAATGGCAATCACTTATCAGAACTAATCTTTTGTATGTACCCGAATCCAGAAAAATTAATGAGTTATTAAATGACTTTCGTGAGCAACATGTACATTTAGCTTTTGTGGTTGATGAATATGGAGGAACCAATGGCATAGTCACACTTGAAGATATCATGGAAGAAATTGTTGGAGAAATAAAAGATGAGTTTGACGAACAACATGAACTTAATTATGTCAAACTAGATCCTAACAATTACATTTTTGATGGCAAGACATTAATTAATGATATGTGTCGCGTACTCGGCATTGATATAATGAGGTTTGATGAAGCACGTGGTAATGCAGATTCAATCGCGGGATTAATTCTGGAACACTCGGGAGAAATGCCTAAAAAAGATCAGGAATTGGATATTGAGGGACTAAAATTTAAAGTTGCTTCAGTAACCAAGAAAAGGATAGAACAAATTAAAGTCACCATCTGATCCATGAAATATTTACAGGAAATTATTTATTGTATTATTTTTTTATTTGCCTGCCTTCTTACTTTATCATGCAATACTCCGGAACACAACCCTAAACCCAGAATGTATCCCAAGATTAATTTTCCTGAATACAAGTATCAGAATTTTAGTACTACCTATTGTCCATTTACTTTTCAATTTCCAGATTATTGGGAAATAATAAAAGACACTTCGTTCTTTGGCGAAAAGCCAGTGCATGAATGCTGGTTTAATATGGAAATGAAAACTTTATATGGAACCATACATTGCTCTTACTATAACATTACTACAAAAAAAGAACTGCGTAAATACCTCAAAGACGCTTATAAAATGGCGAGAGAACACCAAATCAAAGCAAATTATATTGATGAAATTCCGATTGTAAAACCCAATCACATTTCGGGAATGCTTTATAATATTGAAGGACCAACAGCATCGCCTTTCCAATTTTATCTCACAGATTCATTGCATCATTTTTTCAGAGGATCATTATATTTCAATGCTCAAACGCGACCGGATTCATTAAAGCCTATTACTGAATTTGTAAAAAGTGATATAATGGTCATGTTGAATAGTTTTGAATGGAAATAACTGCCCGCTTCACAGCATGCGGGGAATTCAACTTTAAAATCTGGGTAAAATAAAAAAAGATGGGCTGCTTCGTCCATCTTTTATTTATAATTTTTAAAGTTTCCCGATTAATTATTTGATCCGATATCTCACCCCGACATTTAAACCAAGGAATAAATATTTTTGACTGACTGGATTTGAAGGATCAGAGAGTGAATGCATATAATATCTCGCGGAAGGTTCGAGAAGAAGCATCATCCGTTCATTGTATTTATAATTCAAACCTACACTAGCTATTAAACTTAATCCGGCGTTTTTTCTAAAGATAGGTTCGTTTGCTTCTCCATTATTCTCCAAAAGATAAAAACTCATTTTATTAGCATCGTTCTTATATATCTTTCCGGATTGACTGGCGGAAATATTTAAACCAATGCCACCATTAAGGGAAAGCACAAAATCTTTTAAATCCTTTTCATAACCTACGAGAAGTGGAATGTCAATAAACTGATACCGATTGTAAATTTTGTCCATGATGACGGTTTCTTTTACCTCGGTACGAATTACGTTTCCATTTTGATCCTTAATGACTATGGTTATTTTCTGTGTTTCTTTTACAAAATCAAATCGCTCTGAATTATTTGAATAGCTCAGCCCACCTCTCACAGAAAGTCCATTGCTAAATACAAAAGATGCTTTTAGTCCAGCGCTATATGAAAGAATCGGTTGCTCAGAATTGGTTCGTTCATCAACATAGGATTGAAGTGCAGGATCAGTTGTTTCAAGTGATCTGCTTGCAATTTCAGGAGCATAATAAACATCCAGAAAAAAATGTGTTTTATTATCTTTATAAACATTGCATCCATCTACCAATTTTGGCGAAGAAAGTTTTTCATTTTGTTTTCTTAAATAACTTTCTTTCAAAGGCAAGTAGGAATATGAAAAAGCATTATTGATGGATTCTCCTTTAACAAAAAATTCATTGTCTGATGAAACAATTAAATCATTTCCTTTCAAGGAGCTTGAAGCAGAGGTACTATTTATTGAGTTTTCATTTATTTCAACAGGAGACTGGACTGATACTATTTTAGAATTCTCTATAGGATCCTCAGTCTGAAAATAGATTTCCTGTTTTCTATCATGAATCATTGCTGGTTTAGTATGACTTACACCTGATGGTTGATTTTTCAAAAAGGTCCTACGATTTGGTGTGGATACTATGGTTCTGTGTAGAGATAAGTTTAGATCTGCAGTGCCTTCATTATTATTATTCTCATCATCTAGATATGGAAGATCTTTGTTTTGACTTTTATCAATTTTATGAAGATTAGCCTTCTTATACAACATGTAAGCACCTGCTCCAGTAACCATCAATAATAATACGATAGACAAAAGAACAGTCCACCAACTACCAAAAATTCCTGGTCTGCGTTGAGAATCATCGAGTCTTTTGGCGATTCCATCCCAAATATGATCTTCCGGACTTATTTCAAAACCTGATAGCTTCTTATGAAATAATTTATCCATCCAATTCCCTTGCCCAAATGAATTCATATAGTCTCTTTTTGATGTTTTAACAATTTATCCTGTAGTACTTTTCTTGCTTTAACCAACTGAGATCTCGATGTGCTTTCTTCTATATGCAAAGCTTCACTAATCTCTTTATGTGAATAACCTTCGATAGCATAAAGATTAAAAACCATCCTATAGCCGTCCGGTAATTCATTGATCATTTTAATTAATTCGAGTTCAGCCATATTTCCAATCACTTCAGGATCTTCAAACAATTCAGGGATATCATCCCCCGCTGAATATTCATTTTGAAAACTCTTCCTATGACAGTTTTTAATGGCATTGTTTATCATGATCCTCCTGATCCATTGTTCAAAAGGACCTTCGAATTTATATTGCTCCAGGTTTGTAAATACTTTTATAAACCCATCCTGCAGCAAATCCTCAGCCTCCATCGTATGTCTGGCATAGCGCATGCAGACCGCCAACATCTTCCCAGAAAAGCGATCAAACAGTTGCTTCTGGCTGATACGATCTCCCCGAAGACTTCCATGTATGATCTTGTCTAATTCCACGAGACCACTAGCTTTTTAACATGACACCCCAAATGTTAAAAACGCTGCCCGAGCCCCGGACATGACTTATATCTAATTGCCTGATAATCACCATTATGCTGATTTAATTAAAAAATCTTCTAAAATACGATTAAATTCTTCCGGCTTTTCCATCATGGGAGCATGTGCACACTCTTCAATGAAATAAAGGCTAGCATTTGGGATTAATTCTTTAAATTTTTCTGCAACGAAAGGGGGAGTGATATTGTCATTTTTACCCCAAATCAATAAAGTGGGTACAGAAATATGCTGTAATTTATCACCGAGATTATGTCTTAAAGCGGATTTAGCTGTGGCAATAACCCGTATGGCTTTTGCCCTGTCATTGACAATATCATAGACCTCATCAACCAATTCTTTGGTTGCCACAGAAGGGTTAAAAAAGGTTTCTGCCGTTTTATTCTTAATATACTCATAATCTCCTCGCTTTGGGAAGGAACTACCCATTCCACTTTCAAACAGCCCGGAGCTACCGGTGAGGGTAATTGTGTCTATTTTTTCGATATCTGCCAAAGCAAATAAAAGGGCAATGTGACCGCCTAAACTATTTCCCACTAAATTCAAATGACTTAGGTTTTTATACTTGGCAAATCCATTGAGATAATCAACCAATCCACCTACGGAAGCTTGAAATATAGGTAATTCATAGATTGGCAAAATCGGAACAATAACATTGTACTTTTTGCCAAAGTGATTTATGATACTTTCAAAATTACTTAATGTTCCAAATAAACCATGAAGTAACATCAGGTTTGGTCCATCAGATTTTGTCTCTATAAACTTGAACTTGTTTTCCTCAATAACTTGAAAATCCATAATTTGCATAAGATCCAGACAAAAGTAAACTAATTATTAAAATAATTAAACTCACTTTAATTGTCCTTTAGCTATTACCAGGGATTTTGACTCCGATTCATAAGTGAAATAAAGCCATAAAACATAGATCAATAGTAAAACTCCTAAAAACTGATGTAAAACGGCTGGCCATAAGGGCACATATCCTGTACATTCGATAAGTGTCCAAATCCCTAAAATGATCTGAGCTAAACATATCAATAATAATCCGGCAATTTTCAATTTCATTTTTACAAAGACAGAAAAAGAAATGATGACGATGAAAATAATATAGGCCAATGTTCTGTGAAAAAATTGTATAATTAACGGACCTGTATGTGAAATTTCATATTCTGTAAAAAGATAATTGTACAAAGAGGATAAGTGAAACAACTGATCCGGAATCCATTGTTTATTTATCTTTGGCCAGGTAGGTGCAATTAAACCCGCTTTCATTCCGGCCATAATTCCACCAATAAAAATTTGTATAGCTATTAAACCAATTAACAATATAAGAAAAATATTTACCACTTTTGATCTTTCAGGTATACCATTTACTTCTCTTGTTTTAATAATTGTAATAAATAAATATGATAGCAATGTAACAGCGGCAATTAGATGAAATGAAAGCTTGTACGCATTGACCCATGGTCTTTGCAGAAGGCCACTTGCAACCATAATCCATCCCAATGAAGCAACTAAAACGGCTAGTAAAAAAACAATTATCAAGCGTACTAATAATTTTTTATCTAACCATTTTTTTATGACAAAAAATAAAAATGGGATTAAAAAAATAAAACCCATCAACCTAGCCCATAATCTGTGTAAATATTCCCAAAAGAAAATAAATTTGAATTGTACCAAATTTATATCCTGATTTATTTTTTGATATTGGGGAGTTTGTTTGTAAAGATCAAAATAATAATTCCACTTTTCTTCTCCGAATGGATATAAAATTCCGGTAACAATTTCCCATCGGGTGATGCTTAAACCACTTCCTGTTAATCTCGTTATTCCGCCCAGCAAAATCTGAATGAGAATCATTCCAAAACCAATCCAAAGCCAGAGTAAAATTATTTTTTTAGGTTCATCGAATTTCATGTCGCAAAAATCAACAATAAAACTGATTTTTGCTTTTCAACAAACTTATACCCTCATTATTATATTCTTTATTAAAATACTTAAATAGGATAGTAATATTAAGAAGTAGGTAAAAGTTAATAACTGTATTTAATAAAGTAATTAACATTCTTTCAACATATTTTAAGTTAATTAAAGAATTAATAACCAAGACAATATTTTATTTATCATCTTATGTGGATAACTTTTGTGTTTAAAAAATAGAAATACATAAATGTTTATAATTATCAAAATTCACTGGGTTATTAACAAGTATTAATTGGTTGAAGGATTAAAATGCGTTTTTCTTAAAAATTGTATAAAAAGTATAAATGATTTGTTGATAAAGTGAAGAAGACCTATAAAGAACAATTTTAAATCTAAGCTGATCTTCATACATTTAAGCTTTATTAAAAAAAGAAATGTTTATAAATATTCATGCGAGCTTTATTACAGCGAGTCAAAGAAGCTAAGGTATTCATTGATCAGGTGCTTCATTCAGAGATTCATTCTGGTTTACTGATATTGTTAGGTATTGAAAAAGGAGACAATACAGAAGATATCAATTGGTTAGTAAAGAAAATAAGTCAACTAAGAATTTTTTCTGATGATCAAAAAAAAATGAATCTAAATATTCAGGACATCTCAGGTGAAGTGCTTATTGTCAGTCAGTTCACCTTATTTGCAAGTACTTATAAAGGCAACCGTCCAGGATTTACAAAAGCAGCTGAACCCGAAGAGGCAAAACCACTTTATTTTTCATTTATTAATGAAATGTCGAAACAACTAAATCAAGATATAAAATCAGGAGTATTTGCGGCTGATATGGATATTCAATTAATTAATGAGGGACCCGTTACCATTTTAATAGATACTAAAAACAAGGAATAAATGAAAGCAGAACAAAAAGTGGTTTCTGATTGGATACAAACACATGGTGTAAGGTATTTTAGTGAACTCACCAACACTGTATTACTAATGGAAGAGGTTGGTGAATTGTCCAGATATATTGCAAGAGTTTACGGGGAACAATCATTTAAAGAATCCGAAAAAGCGCTGGATATAAATTCACGCATTAAAGAGGAAATGGCTGATATTTTATTCGTATTGATTTGTCTGGCCAATCAAATGAATATCGATTTAGATGAAGCATTTAAAGAATCCATTCACAAGAAAACTCAAAGGGATCACAAGAGACATCACGATAATGAAAAATTAAAATAACCCTGCTTGTGAAAAAAGGAATTTATTATACTGCAATTATATTTTTATCCAGTTGCTTATTTTTATCAGTAATAGCATATCTGTGGATTCCGGATACAAGCAGATATGCGAATCGTCAGATTCCGGAAGCGAGTCTTTTAGATCCTGGACAAACTATTTGTTATAATAAAATAGCCATTTCAAAATCAAATCAAAATACATTGAATTTGATGATGAATGGTGATAAAAGCATTTATAAGTTTCTTGTGCCAAACGATCAAGCTCCTTCCGAAAAACCATTGGAATGTACCACGTTTATTTTTGGAACGGATAAATATGGAAGGGATGTGATGAGCAGGATATTTGTAGGACTTAGATATACTTTATTCATCGGTTTTGCTTCTGTAATACTTTCCCTTTTTATCGGTTTGCTTTTAGGTGGTATAGCCGGATATTTTAGTGGAAAAACAGATCAAATGATTTCTATTGTTATCAATGTGTTCTGGTCCTTGCCTACGATTTTACTTGCCTTTGCTGTTATTTTAAGTTTCGGAAGATCCATGGTTTCTATTTTTGTTGCCATTGGACTTACTATGTGGGGTGATGTGGCAAGATTGGTTAGAGCTCAAGTATTGTCGGCTAAAGAACTCTTGTATGTACAGGCTGGAAAATCATTGGGTTATTCTGATTATAACATTCTCTTTAAACAAATCTTACCCAATATCATGGGACCTGTCTGGGTGGCAGCAGCAGGCAATTTTGCCCTGGCTGTATTATTGGAATCCGGACTTTCATTCCTTGGCTTTGGATTACAGCCTCCTGTGCCAACTTTAGGTAATATTTTACAAGAACAATACGCTTATGCGGTTACCGGAAAACCAATGTTGGCGCTGATTCCGTCCATTGTTGTAGTTTTGCTTGTTCTGTCATTTCAACTTATTACAAGTTCATTAAGAGACAGGGGGGATGTAAGAATGTCAGGTATAAAATGAATCGAGAACAGGCCATTTTGACAAAAATGCAAAACGAGTTGAGTTTAAAACAACTCCAGATTACCTCATTGCTCAATATTACCCAGGCCATCAACGAGAATCTTCCTCAAGATGAACTTTTCAATATGTACAAAAGCTTTCTCACCTGGGAGCTCAGTATTGAAAGAATTGTTTTATACATCCGGGATGATCAGGCATGGCAATTAGTCATAAGTCATAATGTCGATCCTCAAATTGATTTTGATAAACTACCCCAACTCTTTATACGCTACAACCGATTGCATACAATTAAAAGTGATGATGACAAACTGCTTCAGTCTTTTGAGTTTATCATTCCAGTGTTTCATAAGACGGATCCGATTGCTTATTCATTAATAAGTGGAGTAAAAAAGGGGGATGATATTTTTAACAACATTCAATTCATAACTTCAATTACAAACATTGTTGCAGTAGCAATTGAAAATAAAAGATTAGTAAGAAAACAAATTGTACAGGAGAAAGAATGGGAGTTGGCAAAGGATGTCACCAAAATGTTGATACCCGATGAAATGCCATGTGGAAAGAATTTTTCAATGGCCAATGTTTACCGTCCACACTACAAAGTAGGAGGAGACTACATGGACTACATTTGGTTTTCGGAAACCAAAATATGTTTTTGCATAGCAGATGTTTCTGGAAAAGGAATTGCAGCGGCGATGATCATGGCAAACTTTCAAGCTCTGTTACAAAATCTCGGTCAGCAATATAAAGATCTTGAAACGCTGGTCATGGTTTTAAATCAGGCTGTGATGCGAATAACGAAGGGTGAAAAGTATCTGACTTTTTTCATAGCAGTTGCTGATCTTCAAAAAAAATTATTGTATTATGTGAATGCAGGTCATGTGCCTCCATTGTTATTTCAAAATGGAAAAATTATTGAATTGAAAGCTACAACTACAATCATTGGTCACTTTGATCAACTTCCTATGATTAAAGAAGGAGTTGTGAATATGGATGACGGTACATTTTTAGTAGCTTATACAGACGGATTGACCGATTTAAAGAATAAGTCTGGCATAAATTTCTCATCAGAAATGTTGAAATCATTTATTTTGGAGCATAAAGAACTTCAGGCAAATGAAATGTGTGATTCTATAATGACTAATATTCTTGAGTTCAAAGGAAATGAAGAGGTACCAGATGATATTGCTATCATGACATTTAAATTTTTTGAATCATGAAGAAAAAATTTGTTGCGGTTATTCTTGCCGTATTTGCAGGATTTGTTGGCGCACATAAATTTTATTTGAGGCAACCCGAAATCGGAATTGGATACATCGCTTTGTTTATCTGGCTAGGACGATTTTTTGGATTTCCAATTTCTGCATTTTTGGGTTGGTATGATGCATACAAGTTGATGACCATGGATGAAGTTGAATTTGACCGGAGATTCAATAGTTATTTTTTCAGGGATAGGTATGGCAGACGATTGGAGCGATCAAAGCAAAGAGATCAGAAAAGAACCGGCCGGTACATTTTACTAGAAGATACTAGTGAAATGGTAAAACCTGACGAAGGATATCTAAAACCTTCTAACAGGATCAAGGAAGTTGAACAATGGAAACAAGCAGGTATAAAAAAATTTAAAGATTACGATACCAAAGGAGCCATAGAAGATTTTAAGAAAGCTTTGAACATTTCACCAACAGACAAGGTGCTCCATTTCAATATTGCCTGTGCATATTCATTAGAAGAAAAAGCCTGGGAAGCATTTTATCATTTAGATCAAGCAGTTGCCAATGGATTCAGAGAAATGGATAAAATTTTGTCTCATGAAGCACTTGCATTTATTCGCGTGACTCCAGAGTTTGAATTGTTTAGAAACCATCAATTCAGGATAGCAGATCAATGGCTATCTGATTTAAAAAATGTAAAAAGAGAGGAGCCATTTATGTTGAAACAAGAAGTACCTTTGACGCATAATAGAGAAAACATATGATAGCTCTCAATTTTATTGATAAAGAACTCATTGCACTACATGGCGCGGAAACCGCAAAGCAAAGCTTAGAGTTAATGAAAAAACTGGAGCTTACGGAATTGCCTGTATTGGATGGAATTCATTTCAAAGGGATGATTACTGAGACTGAATTATTAAAATCTGTGGATGATAGTATCAGTGTGGGCCAAATTCCTTTACATATCTTTGAATCTGTTAATCAACAATGTCATTTTTTTGAAATCTGGTCACGCCTTGTTGAAGTGCATTTGAGTTGTATTGCAGTAGTGAATGAAGAAAATGAATACATAGGAAGTATAAAGCAACAAAGTCTGGTTCAATTTTATAAACAGAGTTTTGCATTAACAGAACCAGGATGCATCATTGTATTAAATCAACGTAAACGAGATTATTCATTAGCTAAAATTGCCGCACTTGTAGAAGAGCATGATTGTGTTATTCTGAGTTCTTTCGTCACAGAGACATCAGATCTTGAACATATTTTGATCACCATTAAACTTAACAGGACGGAACCTGAATTAATAATTAAATCACTTCAACGGCATGATATCGATATCGTAGATGTTTTTTCAGAAGAAACATTCAGCGATTTATTGAAAGATAGATTCAATATGCTGATGAGTTATCTTAATATATAAGAAGATAAGGCTGTAGGCATTTAGGCTGTAGGCTGTAGGCGGAAATAATACTTCACTTTTTGCTTTTCATATTGATTAATGGTTTGATAGCTTTAGAATTCATTTAATTTAAATATTCCTACAGCTTACAGCCTAAAAACCTAAAGCCTATAGTGATAAAGCCTTTATTAAAATTTCCCGCCGTATTTTTGCAATCATTGTTTCGGACCTTAATCATATTGCTACTCTTTATTAACACGATTAAAGTGGTCGGTCAGAATCTCGATACACTGACAATTGCTAATTTTGAAATCCGAGGATTGGAAAAAACAAAAGAATGGTACGTTATCAGAGAGATACGATATAAAGTTGGTCAACAGATTATTCGTTCGGATCTCGATGAAATCATGCTTTTGATAAAATCAGATCTGAGGAAAACAAGTCTTTTTTTAAAAGTAGATGTCGATGCTTTGTTTTCATATGAAGAGCAGGCAGAAATCAAATTTATCATTACACTGGAAGAAAACTGGTTTATTTTTCCGTCAATCATATTTGAATTGGCCGATCGAAATTTCAATGTATGGTGGAATGATTTTAATCATTCGTTAGACCGGATTAATATTGGATTAGGAATAGAACATACAAATTTTACCGGAGCAAAAGACAGATTGAGGTTAAAATATCATTTTGGTTATTCCACAAAAGCTGAGGTGATTTATTCGAGACCCGCAATAAATCCTACATCAAAATTAGGATATCAGGGATCGGTTAATTATTCTACTTACAAAGAATATCCGGTGTTCACAGAATATGACAAGCCAATTTTTATTAAATTGGAGGACAAGCCCGTCTATACTGTAACAGAATTTCAAATTGGTATTTTTTATAAAAAGAATAGTTTCTGGAATTACCAAATTAATTTAAACCAACATTTTAATCGCTTTGACGGAGAAATGGCTGAAAAATATCAAGATTTTTTTCTGCACAATGACAGTATTCAAAATTATGGAATCATTTATGCATCAGCCGGGTATGTTGACCTTGACAATTCACTTAAACCAACAAGAGGATATTTGATAAATTGGACCTTGACAAAGACAGGCATCGGTTGGTGGGAAAAATACAATTACCTTAGTATTACTCAAAATTTTAAAACCTGCAGAAAGCTATTTGATCGCTGTTATCTAATCAATGGCATTTATGGAAAATTTGCAATTGATCGAAAGAAAAGACCATACAACATTTACAAGTCCATTTCATACAGCGACACCAATATTTCCGGATATGAATATTACGTGGTCAATGGTCTGGATTATATTTTTCTAAATAATGAACTGAGATTTTCAGTTATTAAATCGCACTGGAAGTTGTTCAAGATTTTTAAAAATGAACCCATATTTAGAATTACCACTGAAATGGATTTATCCTATCAGGTGAGTGCCGGTTATGTTAATGATCCGTTTTATAAGAAAAACAATGAATTAGTCAACACACTATTGTACAGTACGGGTATTGGAGTTAATTTTACAATTAATGATGTGTTTGAATTCAATGTAGTTTATAGCATAAACCATTTGAAAGAAACCGGATTTTATTTTCATACCAGGAAAGCATTCTAATGAAAGTATTTGTATTTGGACAAAAAGTAAAAACAGATGATTACCCGCATATTCAATCATTGATTTCTTATTTGAAAGATAATAAAGTCGAGATCTATATTTTTCAATCGTTTAAAGAGCAGGTCCAGCAGGAAATGCCCAAACTTCAAGACATCATGAGCTGGAGTACATATCAGGACATAGTCAAGATGAAACCGGATTGTATTATTACACTTGGAGGTGATGGTACTATCCTCAGTGCGTTGACTTATATTCGTGACAGCAAGGTACCCATCTTAGGTATAAACCTGGGAAGACTTGGCTTTCTTGCAAGTATCGAAAAAAGATTAATGGCTGATGCTGTTCATCACTTAGTGCAAGGAATGTATGAACTCGAGGAACGAATATTAATTCAACTAGATAGCAATTATCCTTTATTCGGTGAGACTCCTTTTGCACTAAATGATTTTTCCATTTTAAAAAGAGATAATTCATCGATGATCACAATACATACGTATATCAATGGTGATTTTCTAAACTCTTATTGGGCGGATGGTTTAATTATTGCTACACCAACAGGATCAACCGGGTATTCGCTTTCCTGTGGAGGACCAATTGTTTTTCCTCAATCAAAAAGTCTTGTGGTTACGCCAGTTGCTGCACATAATTTAAACGTCAGACCAATCGTGTTGCCAGATGATTCGATATTGAGTTTTGAAGTGGAAGGGAGAACGGACAATTTTTTATGTACATTGGATTCGAGATATGAAGTGATCACCGTGGAACATCAATTAGCAATCAGAAGATGTGACTTTGGAATACGTTTGATACAGCTTCATCCCTCAAGTTTTTTAAAAACCATGCACGATAAATTAAATTGGGGATTGGATCAGAGGAATTAATTGGTGTTTGTCAAAGTAGACTGACATACCATAATAGCAAAAACATACATCAAAAATGAACATTGAATTTACCTGGAACGAAAAACAATATCGCAGCAATTTGAATGAGGGTTTTGATCTATCCATTTCAATCAAAGAAGAATTTAACCAGGTCAATTGTTTTTATGCTCCTTTCTTTAGTAGCCAACCATTTAAAAGCGGTTCATTTATAGGAAGTGTGAAAGACGGAGGGCCTGTAAATTATTACAATAGTGTGATTAACTTTCATGGAAATGGTACACATACCGAATGTGTTGGACATATTAGCAAAGAGCGGGAATCAGTTAATAATGTGTTTCATAATTATTTTGGAATATGTTATCTATTATCTGTGTATCCAACTAAATTGGATAATGGAGATCGTGTAATTACAGATGATAGCTTGAGGCTTCTGTGGGATGAAGTGAAACCAGTGGACTTTCTTGTGCTAAGAACTCTGCCAAATCCGGATAGCAAGAAGAGTATGCATTATTCTGGCACCAATCCTCCATTTCTTTCAGAGCAGGCCATTCTTTTTTTAAATAAGCAGGAGATTAAACATTTATTAGTGGACCTGCCATCTATCGATAAGGAAGAAGATGACGGGGCATTGGCTGCACACAAAGCCTATTGGGCCAATGATCGGGCTGGTCATTGTACAATTACAGAATTGATATATATTCCCGACTTTTTGAAAGACGGAAACTATTTGATAAATTTGCAGATGGCTTCTATTGAACAAGACGCTTCTCCATCCAGACCGGTGTTATATTACATTCATGAAAAAAGAGCTACAGAATAAGTTACAAACCAGTACGATTTTTAACAGGTTTAAAAACATTCCTGATAATGCTTTTCATGATTTCTATTTTTTTTATCAATTTTATTTATCGCAAATTTCTACACTAGAGTTTGAAGAATATGTTGAAATTAAATTCAATTACATTCAGGCACTGTTTTATCTGGATAAATACAAACTCTTCTATAAAAACGCTGACGAAATAATATGTGAGCTTTTGAATGCTCAGAGTTTTGATAACAGGTCCCGAAAAATTTATGAGCAGGTTTTAGCTTTTAAAGCGGAAGCATTTCGAAATGATAATAAAATGCAATCTGCAAAATTGCTTTACTCGCAATTGTTAAAATTGAATCCGGAAAACAAATTATACAAACGAAAACTATTTTTCATTCTGTATCAAAATGAACAAATCAAAAATCGCAAGAATTTTGGAGGTATTGTTCTTTTGATTATGTTATCTTTATTGTGTACTGTTTTATCCGTTTTTATCATACAACCGTTCTTTACAGATTGGTCCAATCTCATTCTGAATAGCCGGAATGTTTTCTTTATTTGTGGAATAAGCGGTTTTTTTATTTTGCAGGGAATTCAAGTGAGAACTGCTATGAGTGCTGTTCAAAGAGCAAGCAATAAGTACTAGATTTCAGACAATGTGAATTTAGGTATTAATTAGAGTCTGTCTTTAATGTCCAGCATTTTTTTTTGATTGCCCATTTTCTAAGCTGTTCCGCTTTCAATTTTATCCGGAAGCCGAGAAAATTTCT
>JAYVIT010000482.1:0-4385 GCA_043769965.1 Saprospiraceae bacterium | reverse complement strand
TATTATCTTGGCGGTAATGGTCAATATTATATCGGTCCATTAAAAGTAGGAGAGTTTGTATTTTACAGATACAATCATGACTGGAAAGGGAAAGTAGTTTTTGGGAAATCTGTTGGTAACAATGGTGGAGTAGTGCCTCCAACTGACGATGAAGCCAAAACCAAAGCCAAATCCGAATATGATAAATTTCATGATTTGGTCATCTTTGATGTAAAGAAAAATGAAATTGCAAAATTCATTTGTACAAAACTCTATAAATATTATCTATACAATGATCCACCTCAAGAAATCATTGATGGATTAGCAGCAGTTTTTATCAGTAGCAATTTTAATATTGCTGCAGTTTTAAAAACGCTATTTAAAAGCGAACACTTTTATGAAGATGAATCAATGGGACTTGTTATTAAAAGTCATATTGATAATCTGATCCATTTTTGCAGAAGTCTCGATCTCGAACCAGGAAAGGATTATTATAAATACAAATGGATCAATAATACATTTCAAGCAGAGGTCCCGGATCCAAGTAATTTCCCAAATTCTTTAAATCGCGATTCGCTGAGCTTTATTTATTCTGCATCTGCTAATCTTGGTCAGAACTTATTCAATCCAATCAACGTAGCCGGTTGGCCCGGTTATCGTACCTGGTTGAATGAATTTACTTTAGTGAACCGGTGGAAATACAATCGCGATGCATTTGGATATTATTTCCAATACGACAGAACAAAAGAAAAATACCGAGATTTTTTAAAAGCATTGAGTAATAATGTAAGTGATCCGGATCTGATTGTCAGGGGCGTTATCTCTTATTTTTTTACTGCAGAAATATCTGAAGAAATTATTCAAACTTCTATAGGAGTATTTAAATCTTTGGTTCCTTCCAATTATTATTTGAATGGGACATGGACATTGGATTATGTAACTGTACCAAACCAGTTTATCGCCTTGATGAATTATCTGGTTACACTTCCAGAATTTCAATTATTATAACCTCCAAAATCTAATCAAATGTGCAACGATCATAAATTTCAAAATAACTTATTCCGCTCAGATCTTGGAGAAGAACACAATGAAGATCATTTGCTTTGGAACAGAAGACAATTCTTACTCACCGGAGGAATTGCCGGATTAGGTACAATGCTTTTAAGTGGACTTCCTGTGAATCCATTGTTCTCTGGAAATCTTTCCGCACCATTAATGGCAGGTGGAGATAATATTTTGGTTCTGATTAAAATGTTTGGCGGAAATGATGGGATGAATATGGTATTTCCGCATTCGGATTCTGCAGGAAAAACTGAATACTTAAATTACAGACCAACAATAGGTCACAAGTTTGGCACTGATTATGACAATTCAACCGTATTGTCGGGTTACGGTGCATCCGATTATGCTTTGCCGTCAGCGATGTCTGCCTTAATGCCTATGTGGAATGAAGGCAAAATGAATATACTTCATAATGTCGGTTATGCGAATCAGGATTATTCACATTTTTCTTCAATTGATAATTGGTCGAGTGCCGCAGATAGTCTCCATGATCCAAGATACAAATCAGGTTATTTAGGAAGATATCTGGACCAGGATTTTCCAGTGTTTACAGAAACACCGCCAACAGTTCCCCCTGCATTGCGGATTGGTTACAACGCAGATTTAATTTTTAAATCGCCAACCAACCAACAATTCGAATTGGTTTTTAATGATCCCAATGAATTTTATCGTCTTGCTCAATATGGAAAATTATATCCAACAGATGGATTAAGCGATTGTCCTCAAGGGCAGGAAGTTGAATTCCTAAGACAATTGACTAACAATTCTCTACGATATTCCCAGAGCGTTACTAATGCATATAATTCTACTTCAAATAAAGTGGCCTATCCAACAAATACCGTATCCAGATTAGCAGAACAATTAAAAATTGTTTCGAGATTAATAAAAGGTAAATTGGGTACTAGAATATACATGGTTTACATTGATGGCTTTGATACACACGCTGATCAAAAAACCTGGCATAATGGTTTGCTCAGAAATATTGCAGAATCTGTTTCAGCATTCTTTGAAGATTTGAAAACAGATGGAGTAGATAAAAATGTGTGTATGATGAATTTTTCAGAATTCGGAAGAACAATTCGCGAAAATGGATCTTATGGAACTGATCACGGAAACATGGCACCCATGATGATCTTTGGTGATGCAGTAAAAGGTGGCTTTACTGGCGCGCCAATTAATCTAAATGACGCGACCTTAAAAGCAGGCGATACTAGAGTTTATTATGAAAATCAGTCTTCCCTCGACTTCAGACAAATGTATGCAAGTGTTATGGAGCAATGGCTGTGTCTTGAAACAGAATTAGTGGACTTCAGTCTTGGTGGAAATTATTCAAGATTAAATCTATTTGATAATCCCTGCACAGGCAAAAGCTTGGGTTCAAACTACAACACAGTTCTATTAGGTCATAATCCCAATGAGACAAATACCAAGATCATGGAAGTCAAATTTTCCCAACTGGTATCTAATGAGGTAAAATTGGTAATTAAATCAGTTGACGGTAAAACTCTTGCCATTTTACATGAGGGTTACACTCAAAAAGGTTCGTACACCATTTCATTGGATCCTGTAAAATGGAAAATTCCACCGGGTGAATATATTTATCAGTTGGATAGTGCAGGAAAATCATTTATGAGAAGATTCAATATCTTTTAAATTCAGAAGCTATGAAAAATCTAGTTTATCTTTTTATTCTTAGTGTACAATTTTTACATGCTCAGAATTTTATAACTTCTGAACAATTTACGGCATGCTCACTACCGGGACAGTGGACATTGAAAACAGATCAGGGAGCCTTTGGCTTTTCAATAATTAAAAGCAGTTTGCTTCAATTCGATCCATCATGCAGCATTGTCTATACGCAAACAGTTCAAAATGATAATACTGCTAAAAAGTTTTCAATAAAAACAAAAGAGTTTGATGTATTTGCATATGACCAATATACATTTTCATATGGTTTGAAATTTACAAAAACAAATGCAAACAGCAGTTTGAAATTATTTGCTGTAATTAATGGAACAAGTACTTTAATTCAAACATATACAGCAGATGTGGTAGCTCCAAATAAAGGAATATTTGTAACACAAAACCATGTTATCAATGCATCAATCAATACCCGGAAAATTCAATTTGTTTTTGAATACGGTGCTTCTGGTGATGACTATAATAGTCTTGTACTTATTGATAATCTGACCTTGTACGGACCAGATAATGATGATTGCACAAGAGCTGCTGCAATTCAATTGGATCAGATCTGTCTCTCCGGAAACAATACAGGTGCATTCATGACTGGCCCTCCAATCAAATGTACAGGAACCTATTATCAAGGGCTATGGTATAAATTTACCAGCAACTATTCAGGCTATCTCAAGATAAATACACTTGCAAGTTTCAATGATGCGGTTAGCGTATTTGAAGGAGATTGCCCAACATTAACAGATATTTCTTGTTTTAACACAGATGAATACGGATTTGAAGGCGAACGAAATTTTATTCAGGTTGAAAATGGAAAATCGTATTTCTTCAGAGTAGCCAGGCAATATGGTTATTATGGTCGCGATGATCTTGGAGATCTTTGTGTTTCCATTCAAAAACTTGATCCGGTTATTCCTAAACATGATCATTGTACGAATAGTATAGCTCTCCAGATAAATTCTACTTGTACTTCAGAATTAAACATTGAAGCTGATTTTTCAAATCCTGTTCCCAGTTTAAATAACAAATCAAGAGCAGATGTTTGGTATTCATTTAAACCGACATCAACACAAGCACTAGAAATTATTTCTCATGCAGATTTTGCAGATGTACTCACCGTATTCAAAGGAAACTGTAATCTATTGGAAGAAATCAAGTGTGAAGATCTTGGTGGCAAATTGATTTTATCTAATCCTGTTGCAAATGCGGAATACTTTGTGCAGCTTAGTGGTTTCTTCTCTACTATAGAAGGACATCTGTGTCTTGAAGTAAAAACAAAAACCAACACAAACCCATCAAACGAAGATTGCCCTACTGCAAAAGCTATACCTTTAAATCAGGCATGTCAAGCCTCATCAACCATCAACAGTGTTAAAAGCAATATCAAACCAAGTTGTGTGGTATATTCTGCTCCTGATGTTTGGTATAGTTTTGTGGCTCCTGCTGAAAAAAATGTAGCACTAAGCATTGAAAGTGGATTTCTGTACAATTGGGCAATTTACTCTGGTACTTGTTCAAATCTTCAGGAATTTGCTTGTGGAAGAACTCCCAATCCTTGCTCTGGATACATCTCAGTCAATGGATTAATGGCAGGAAAAACATATTATTTACAAATCATCGCAGCCGTAAATCCTTTGAAAGCATCAGAAGGA
>JAYVIT010000481.1:0-3060 GCA_043769965.1 Saprospiraceae bacterium | reverse complement strand
TTGCTCAAGTTCAATGAAAATTTAATAAGTATTTATGATGAACGACTTCGGGTTGCAAAAACGAGATGGGAAATTGGCAAGTCAGCCAAAACGGATTACTTACAAGCACAGCTGGATCTCAATTTACAAAAATCTGCAAGAATTAAACAGCAATCAACGCTGACAGAACTAAAAACAAAATTGAATCAGATTCTGGCGCGGCAAGCCGACATTGATTATGATGTCACTGATGCGATTGAAGTTGACAAAAATTTAAAACTCGATGAATTAAACAATGCTACCTTAAAATCTAATACCTCATTATTATTTTATCAAAGCAATATTTCAATAAATCAATTTACAATTCGGGAATTTCAAACGGAATGGTATCCTGGTGTTTCATTAAATGCGAATTACAATTTTTCCAGAACCAATAATCAGGCTGGATTTCTATTGTACAATCAGAATTTAGGATGGAATGTCGGTTTATCTGCAAGCTGGAATTTATTCAATGGATACAATACAAAGCGCAATATCAATAATGCAAAGATCAGTTTGATCAATGCCCAACTCCAATTAGACAATATCAAATCTGAAATTCAATCCTCAATATACAAATCCTATCGAAATTACCAGGCAGCTCTTGAAGCTTTAACTTTAGAAGAAGAAAATGCAACACTTGCAAAAGAAAACATGGATATCTTATTTGAAAGCTTTAAACTCGGAAGAGCAAACACCCTTGAATTCAAAGAAGCCCAACGCAGTTATGAAGATGCGCTCAATAATTTATTACAGACACGATATGATGCAAAATTGGCAGAAACGGAGTTGTTGAAGTTGAAGGGGGAACTTGTTAAATAAATTGCTAGATTGTTAAATTGTCCCGTAGGGATCCCTTTGGGGCTTAATTGTTGGATTGCTGGATTGTTAAATGCAATTTATATTTCCGTCTTTAGACTACTAATTTCTAAACACAACACTTTTCAAAAATTTAATCGGTAACAAAAATAGAATAGGCATAAGCATCATTAGTTCCATCAGTTAGGGTGGTTGCAACTCCATTTACCCAATATTTGGGTATGAATACATTTTTGTTATTTTCATTTCCTGCCACATACACATCGGAACCAACGACAAAAATTGATTGGGCAATAGTTTCTTTTATTCCGTCAGATAGCGCAATTGCAAATCCATTTTTCCAATATTTTGCTACACTACTTTCATATCCTGCCAAATAAACATCAGAATCGGAAACATAAATGGAAAATGCAGCCGCAAAATTAATTCCATCAGTTACTACACTTGATACTTCATTCTTCCAATATTTAACCACGTATGTTGATCCAATAAATTCAAATCCTGCAATATAAACATCAGAACCAATGACACAAATAGATTTTGTTCCAGCCTCATTGACTCCGTCAGATAATACTTTTGAAACTCCATTCTTCCAGTATTTTGCTACTTGAGTCGACCCATTATATTCATAACCTGCTACATACACATCTGAACCAGAGACATAGATAGATACAGTTGCTTCGAACTTAGTGCCATCTGAAAGATTAACTGCGTTACCATTTTTCCAATATTTTGCCACTGAATTGTTTCCGTAATATTCTCCTCCTGCCACGTAGACATCGGAACCAGAGACATAAATAGAAGATGTAAAAGCACTATTTACTCCATCTGTAAGATTTACTGCAACTCCATTTTTCCAGTACTTTGCTTTCCTAAATGATCCTTTATTGTCTTCACTACCTGCCACATAGACATCAGAACCAGATATAAAAATAGCAGTACTAAGAGCATCATTATTACCATCAGTTAGAGCAACCGCTATTCCATTTTTCCAATATTTAGCAACATCATTCGATCCGTTACTTTCATAACCTGAGACATATACATCTTTCGTTTTTTGTCCGGATCCAGAAATATCTTTAGTGCAGGAAACAGCACAACAAAATGTTAGGATCAATATAATCAGAAGAAAGATTTGTGTTGTTGATTTCATTTTACAATCAATATAAATTTACTTATATTATATCATCGAACTCCAAAAGTTATATAAAATTATTCAATCACACAAACTTTCCTAACTGATGATACTCCATTCATTTCAATCACCAAAAAATACATTCCACCATAAATCGGCGAATGAATATTCAATTTTTGGATTCCTGATTCAAAAGAAATTTCATGCTGAGTTACAACTCTTCCATAGATATCAAACCAATGATAATTCAGTTTACTATTTATATCTCCATTAATGCTTACATAAGTTTCACCCGTACTCTCAATTAAATTAGGTGTAAAGATTATTGAAGGCAATTGACTCTGATCAGAAATGGATCCGCTTCTTTCATTAAATAAACTCTTCGGATATTCAGGGCTTGCTCTTTTAAAGCTATGCAAATCAATACAAAGTGTATCTTTCATCACACAATTAGGATCATTGATGGTCCACTCAAAACAATAATAACCATAATTGAATGCAGTAATTTTTGTCCTTGCAAAGGTCGGATCTTCTATTCTTACCTGATGAGGACCACTAATTAATCTCCACATTCCATTTGGATTTGGTTTAGCATCCAGATAAGCAGATAATCCTCTATGTTCAAAATCTTCACCAGCTATCTTAGTTTGAAATAAAACCGTCAAACATTTTTCGCAGCTTGTACCGCAGTCTGTATCATATGACACACATACTCTACCGGTATCTGCCGGTCGCAATAGCCATTTAATATCTACTACAGGGCTATCAGGATTCGAAACTATAAATCCTCCATCAATGGTCCAGGTATAGAAGTTTACATTTTTGGGAATGAGTTGATCAACCCAATACGTTCCTATTGCATCGAAACAAAATATTTTATTTCCGTCGAGTGCAAAAGAACAATCCGGAATTGAACCCCCTTCATTAAATGATTCGCAAAATACTTTTGTACAGACTGCATTTTCTTCTTCAAGCGCAGTTCGAACTTTTACTTCAAGACAATACTCTTCGGAAACCGAATTAACCAATAGTCGTTCATCCGTACTAATAATATCTTTTGGATCTGACTTTTTAAACCACTTGTATTC
>JAYVIT010000480.1:0-2344 GCA_043769965.1 Saprospiraceae bacterium | reverse complement strand
TTTCAGTAAAGGAATTGTAGGTTAATGGCGAATTTTGAACGGGGATACCGAATATTTGTGATCCAAATGGATTAATCATGTCGGATTTTAAATCCAAAACATGTTGCCAAGCAGGATTGGCATCTACATTGGTATTGTCAGGACCTGGCGCTCTTGACCAAACTTGCACTTTACCAACTGTTTGTTGAAAAGCAAAGGCATTGTTATCACTAATGTTTGAATCTCTATAAGCAACATATAATCGCAAATCATCTTGTGACAATGCAATTGACTTTATACCCACACATCCCACCGCTGAGGCAGCTACATTTAACGCTAGTTGATCCGAAACTGTTGCTAAAATTCGATTGGAATTGCTTATACCTGATTGTTGTGTAACATAGTATTCAGAGGCGAAATCATATGTCTTCTTTTCCGGATCATACAAGAATTGCCCAAATGATACTTCCCCATTTTGCATAGAACATAGTAATTGAGAACCGTCGGCAGTCATGTTTGAAAATCCCACAGATTGTGGAATTACTTGTAATGGATAACCAAATGTTGTAGATGCTTGAACCATATTAGTGGGAATAACGGGAGGGCTGTTTGTAATGGAACCAGATACGGATCCACTAATTATAGATACAACAGGAGATATAACGCCAGTTATACCATCTTGATTATATGGATTTTTACCCGGTTGATTAAATAAAGCTATAGTATTAATTGTGATAACACCAGGAATTGTTCGAGTGGGTAAAACATCCTTGTGAGTAATGGTTGGCACAATTAATGTGATCGTCTCATATTGAGCAAATAATGCAATAATAATAAATATTGCCAAACAGGTGGCAAAAATTCCAAATGAAATCATGGAAAAGGTTCTGATTAATTTGGGACCAATGTGTGGCATAGTATGTTTTTTCCATTCAAGAAATTAAAAAATTAATCGAAACATTAAAAAAAAATGAAACCCTTACTATTTTTAGCACGAAAGGGGACATTGGGTGACATGAAGCCTGTAGCTGTATTAGCAGTAATCGCAGCAAGATCAAGTAGACTTCCCGTTACACTTGTTCACAACAATCGTGTTCAATTTCAATTTCTTTCAAAATTAATTGAATTTATGCTTGGAGCTCATCCTACCAATTTTCGAGCTTTAAGATCAAATGAATTTGACCAAAATACCTTTGATGAATATTTTACGATTGGTCCAGAAACAGATGCTTTATGTGACCTTGATTTTGGTGATAATGGGTTTCCGAATCGATTTGTTTCTTGTTTATTATCACGTTATGCTCCAAACCAAAACAACTTTGGTAGTTTATATTTGCCAATGCGATTGTATTGGTCAAATCCTGAAGTTTTATCAGATTTGCAAGAATTTAGAGACGTACAAGAATCTAGAAAAATCATGATACTGGCCGGGTCTTTACGACTTCCATATTCATTTCAAGATATTTTTGAATGGTTGGAAACAAATAACACATGGGCTTTTATTCTTGTTGGATACAGCCATTTAAATAAAATTGCACCAATGTATTTCGCGGAGCCGTCATTAATGCAGAAATATTTTCATCAAAAATCCGAAAATGTATTTATAATTCAAGATTATGTTGAATATGAAGATATTGTAAAATTTGGGGATGCCATGATTACCAATTGCGGAGCTGGATCCATATTTGTTCCATTAGCTCAAGGTATTCCACAGGCTTGTGCTTGGGTTGGAGATGATCATATTGCTGGTTATGATAAGAAAGCAAACATGTACACTCTTGGGAAAGAAATATTAAATGTTGGCCCAAGTGTTTCAGAAGAATATTCTCTCGAATATATACTTGAAGATTTTACCAATCATTTTCAAACATACAAATTAAATGCTCAAAAAGTATCAAGTTACATTAAACAAGAAACCGAGGTTATGTTTACAAACATGTCTGAATTTTTTCATTTATTGACTACCGATCCTAATTTACAAGATACAATTCAGCGCACACGCAAAATTCCGGAGATCTTTGCATTGCCAAAATGTAAGAAAGGTGTATACCCAAGTCTTGTTGCATTCTAAAATTTCCACTTGGCAAAGACTCGAACAACTTGAGATGTGTTTGGTTTACAATAACATTTACTTACATCCAATTCAGAATGTCTACAATAAAAGCATACATTCTCATGGATGATTTGATTTGGTTTTGGGGAAACATATTTTAAATCTTGATAAAATTTGACAAGATTTTTTAATTCTTTATCTGTCATGGAACTCTTTTTTTTTCATTGAAAAACATAAATAGTTGCATAAATTAAAAATCCTAAATAGGCGAGTGCAATGAAACTAAGAAAAATCATCCTTTGAGTAATTTTG
>JAYVIT010000479.1:0-9430 GCA_043769965.1 Saprospiraceae bacterium | reverse complement strand
GAAGATAGAGAAATTTTTACAACTAAACAAAACCTATTCCATTATTTATCAACATGTTATAGGTATTTATTAACATTAAAGACAGACTCTAATTAGATTGTAATGCTATGAAAGGAATTATTGCAATATTTTTATTTCAAATTTGTGTTTTAACTGCTATCAGTCAGAAAACAAAAACAGTAACTAAAGAATTTAGTAGTACTAACCAAATATCCGAAAGGTATTGTGTACTTAAATCAGACAAAGGAATAAAGCATGGAGAATATATTTCTTATTTTCAAGCAACAATGGACGAATACAAACAAATCAAAAAGGGAAAAATAAAGTTGGACGATTTCACTAAACAGAAAGGCCACTTTACAATCGGAAAGAAAGTTGGCGAGTGGGTAGAATATATTAAACCCTCGGAACTAAAGACAAAAGGTAATTATGATAATGACAAAAAAGTAGGAATTTGGATAACATCAAAAGAAAAAGGACAGGTGATGGAGAAATACGATTACGACAATAACCAAAAACTCAAACCAGAGATTAGTGTTGTAATTAGCTATCCTTCAAGAGCACGGAATAAAGGAATTGAAGGAAAGGTCTATGTGAGTTTTAAAACAAACAAGGACTGTTCTTTATCGGATTTTTCAGTTATAAAATCAGTATCAGCTGAATGTGACAAAGAAGCGATTGATAAATTAAAAAAACTGGGAGAACTAAATAAGAAATATGGTGTAGATGAGGATTGTGAAGAGAAAATAGATACGTTTAGAGTCAACTTCAAACTTTCTGAAGAATAGTGATTAATTCGGTTTTATTTATTTCATGCTAACTATGCCACCAATAGATTCTAGTCATTACCATTGGATTCTAATATTAATTCATACTATATGTTTTGATTATATTTCTATATTTTCGATTATTCCCAATTCGATAAATTCTCCTATAGCCTAAAAGCCAACAGCCTATTTGCCTATTATCTGCCATTCTGGCACAGCTTTTCCTATGGTATGATTTATGAGGGGAATGGCTTCTTCAGGCAGGTTGCTTTACGAGCGTTCGCGCTTCAAGCTTTCTTCAAACTGGAGCCTGTAAAAAGCTTAATTTTACACGATTATTAAGGATATGTTTGGAGTATTAAAGAAAATTTTCGGCACTAAGCAGGATAAGGACGTAAAAGTCTATCAACCCAGGGTTGCAACCATCAATCAATTCGCTGCAGAATATGAGCATTTGAGTAATGATGAGCTCAGGAATAAAACCCTTGAATTTAAATCCAGGATAAAGGTTCATTTAAAGCAAATTGACGAAGAAATCCAAAATTTAAAAGATGGTGCAGAACAAGAACCAGATATCTATCAAAAAGAAGATATTTTTAATGTTATTGACCAGCAAATCAAAGAACGCGACCGGCAAATTGAAGAAGTGTTGGATGAGCTGCTTCCGGAAGCATTCGCAGTGGTAAAGGAAACAGCCCGAAGGTTTTTTTACAACGAGCAATTAATTGTACAAGCAACAGATCACGACAGGGATTTATCGCTCAGCAAATCGCACATTACATTAGATGGTGATAAAGCAATTTATTCAAATCAATGGATAGCTGGTGGCGGACAAGTCAAATGGAACATGATACATTACGATGTTCAGTTGATTGGCGGAATGGTATTGCACGATGGTAAAATTGCAGAGATGGCAACTGGTGAAGGAAAGACACTGGTAGCAACATTACCGGCCTATCTAAACGGTCTTACTGGTGAAGGGGTACATATAGTTACAGTCAATGATTACCTGGCGAAAAGAGACTCGGAATGGGTGGGTCCAATCTTCGAGTTTTTATTAATGACGGTGGATTGCATTGATAAATACAAACCACATTCTGCGCAAAGAGTTAAAGCATATGAATGCAGTATCACTTATGGTACTAACAATGAATTTGGATTTGATTATTTGAGAGATAATATGGTGCGTTCTGTTGATGAAAAGGTTCAACACAAACATCATTATGCAATGGTAGATGAAGTGGATAGTGTATTGATTGATGATGCCAGAACTCCATTGATTATTTCCGGACCTGTCGATGTCGATGAAGAAAGTGAAGAATATAATGTATTAAAACCAAGAGTAGAACGCCTGGTCAGTGAGCAGAAAAAAATTGCCAATCAATTTTTGACCGAAGCAAGAAAATTGATATCAGAAGGTAAAACCGGATACAATGAAGGAGATGGGGGACTTTCATTACTGAGATCATACAGAGCATTACCAAAATCAAGACCACTCATTAAATTTTTAAGTGAAGATGGCATTCGCAATATTTTGCAAAAAGCAGAGAACAATTACATGCAAGAGCAATCAAAGCACATGCGTGTTGCAGATGAACCCTTGTTATTTAATATAGATGAAAAAAATCGTCAGGTAGAACTCACAGCAAGAGGAATTGATTTTCTTGCAAAAGGAGAATCAGATCCGAATTTTTTCATCATTCCGGATTTATCTGAAACCCTGCAACAAATAGAAAGCAACACTACATTAAATAAAGAAGAACTCACACAGCAAAAACAACAGATTCTTGAAGATTATGCAACCAAATCAAAACGATTACATTGTGTAAGTCAATTGTTGAAAGCATTTACCATTTTTGAAATCGATGAAGATTATGTGGTTTTAGAAGGGCATGTTAAAATCGTAGATGAGGGAACTGGAAGATTGCTGGAAGGAAGAAGATATTCTGATGGTTTGCATCAGGCGTTGGAAGCAAAAGAAAATGTGAAAGTAGGTGAACTAACACAAACCTATGCGACAATAACACTGCAGAATTATTTCAGAATGTACCACAAATTGTGTGGCATGACGGGAACTGCTGTCACAGAAGCCGGTGAATTTTGGCAGATCTATAAATTAGATGTCGTTCTAATTCCTACCAATAAAAATATGATTCGCGATGACAGAGAAGATTTAGTGTATAAAACTGCTCGTGAAAAATTTAATGCCGTCATTGAAGAGATTGCAGATTGCACCAGCAAAGGAAGACCAGTACTTGTCGGTACAACCTCTGTTGATATTTCTGAAAAACTCAGTCGCATGTTGCAACTGCGAGGCATTGCACACAATGTATTGAATGCAAAACAACATCAGCGTGAAGCAGAAATTGTTGCAGAGGCCGGACATCCTGGCAAAGTAACCATTGCAACCAATATGGCTGGTCGTGGTACAGACATCAAAATATCTGATGAAGTAAAAAAAGCAGGAGGTCTAGCGATCATTGGTACAGAACGTCACGAATCGAGAAGAGTCGACAGACAGTTAAGGGGACGTGCAGGAAGGCAAGGAGATCCTGGTTCAAGCCAGTTCTTTGTTTCATTTGAAGACAACCTTATGAGATTGTTTAATGCGGACCGCATTACATCAATTATGGATAAACTGGGACATCAGGAAGGCGAAGTTATGCAACATTCCATGGTTACCAAATCCATAGAACGTGCACAAAAAAAAGTAGAAGAAAACAATTTTGGAATTCGCAAGAGATTGTTAGAATATGATGATGTAATGAATATCCAAAGGGGTGCTATCTATAAAAAGAGAAATCATGCTTTGTACGGAGACCGTCTTTCCGTTGATTTGAGTTATATGTTTAATTCAACGATTGACAATCTTGTAAATAAAAATAAATCTAATGCAGACTTTGGGGGATTCGAATATGATGCGATTGGTACACTCGGATTAGAACCTAATATAGACCGTGCATTTTTTAATCAAGCAAACGAACAAGATATTTCTAACAAGTTGATTCAGCAATTCTTTGAACATTATCAAAGAAAAGAAGAACACATCAAGGAAGCACTTATGCCATTTATTAAAAATGTGCATATGAATGAAGGAAATAAATATCAGCGAATTGCCATACCTTTTTCAGATGGACATGGTGAGCCGCTTCCCGTCGCAGCAGAAATTGATGCTGCAATTAAATCAAACGGTGCATCGATAATGAGAGATGTCGAACGCAATATTGCTTTGATTAAATTGGACAATGACTGGAAAGAACATTTGAGAAACATGGATGAATTGAAAGAATCCGTGCAAGCTGCCTCATTCGAACAGAAAGATCCTTTGGTCATTTATAAAATTGAAGCGTATAAATTATTTGAACTTCTTATTTATAAAATGAACCAGGAAATTACTTCTTATCTGTCAAAAGGTAAATTGATGATTACTGTTAATCAGGAAGTCAAAGAAGCGCGAACTCAAAAAACAGATTATAGTAAAACAAGAACAAACCGGTCTGAAGAAAACATGAGAAGAGCAGCAGAATCTGCAGGCAGACCAGAATCTTCTGTTCAAAATACGATCCGGAATACCGGTCCTAAAGTAGGAAGAAATGATCCTTGTCCTTGTGGAAGTGGAAAGAAATTTAAAAATTGTCACGGAGCAGAATAATAAAATAGGATGTTGAGATTCATATTCGCTTTAGTAAGTTTTATTTTTTATACCAATGCATCAGCACAGCGAAGTGTTATTATTAATGAGGATCCACAGGTGACAAGAATTATGGATCTTTATTTGAGCATCAATAAATCAATAACACATGTAGCAGGTTGGAGAATTACTGTAATTACCACAACTGACAGAAGATTAATGGAACAAACAAGGGCAAGTTTTCAACAACAATTCAGCATGAAGTCAAAATGGGAATATAACGAGCCCTATTATTATCTCAAAGCAGGAGCTTTTGTATCCAGAGCTGATGCATCGTTCTCTCTCGAAACCATAAAGAAGAAATTTTCAAGCGCTTTCTTGTCCAGCGATAAAATTTCTTATGACGAATTTTAATTCTGATGATACGCAAACATCCTGTTGGAAATTATGATTGGATTACCATAGGTGTTTATCTAAGCTTACTAATCATTGGTTGGCTTTCAATTTATTCTGTAACGTATTCTCAAAATATCAACAGGGATTTATTAGACTTGTCCGTGCCTATTACCAAACAGACAATGTATGTATTGATAGCCTTAATTGTCTTTCTGTTAACACTATGGATTGATGATAAATTCTGGCACACCTTTGCATATATAATCTACGGTATAGGGATTTTTTTACTGCTTCTGGTATTGATTGCAGGTACTGAAATAAAGGGAGCCAAAGCGTGGTTCTCTATCGGTGGTTTTTCATTCCAACCTGCAGAAATTGCAAAATTCGGTACTGCCCTAGCTTTGTCATCCTATCTCAGTTATTTTAAAACGAATTTGAAACAACTCAATTATCAACTCATTTCATTTGCAATTATACTGTTTCCTGTTTTTCTTATTTTACTTCAACCGGATGCAGGTTCAGCGCTAACTTTTTTTTCATTTTTAATTTTATTATATATTGAAGGCCTAAATGAACTTTATTATTTAGCAATCATTCTATTATTTGCTGTATTTATCTTTTCGTTTTTGATTCCTATACCGTTTGTATTACTTGGCATATTGATTTTATCCATTATTGTATCTTGGATTTATTTCCGGCACTTTAAGTACCAATGGATCTTATTCTCATTTTGTCTCATGGGTCTTGTGTTGGCAAATGTTTTCTTACCTGTAATACAAGTTGTAATGATTGCCGGTGGCTTGCTATTTCTTTCTTTGATTTATTTATGGAAGTCGAAAGAAGAACGATTGAGTCTTATGTTAGTCCTTAGTTCAGGGTTGCTTATTTTATTTACATATACAACTATCAATTTTTTTAACAAACTTGAGCCACACCAACAAGAACGGATTAAAGTATGGCTCAATCCTTCAGAATGTGATCCAAGAGGATCGCTGTATAATATATTACAATCTAAAGTCGCAATAGGTGCAGGAGGATTTTTGGGTAGAGGCTATCTGAATGGAAACATGACAAAATTAAAATTTGTCCCTGAGCAATCAACTGATTTTATTTTTAGTTCGATTGGTGAAGAACATGGATTTATTGGATCGATTATAGTAATTATTTTATTTTTTGTCCTGATTTTTAGAATTGTTTTGATGAGTGAACGAACAGAAAAAAAATTCTATTCAACTTATGCATTATGCCTTGCCGGCTTGCTTTTTTTTCACATCATTATTAATATCGGAATGACAATGGGACTCTTACCTATCATTGGAATTCCACTTCCATTCATTAGTAAAGGTGGATCAGCTTTGATTGGCTTTTCATTAATGTTGGGAGTTTATTTACGAATGCAAAGTAAATCCTAAATGTCCGTTTCCTTTCAATTAGAACACACTGATAATAATAGTAAAGCGCGTGCAGGTAAACTGGTTACTGCTCATGGAGTAGTGCATACACCAATGTTTATGCCTGTCGGCACATCAGCAAGTGTAAAGGCCATTCATCAAAAAGAACTTTCCGGGAAAATCAAGGCTCAAATTATATTGGGTAACACCTATCATCTGTATTTGAGACCTGGCACAGATATAATTCAAAAAGCAGGTGGCCTGCATTCATTCATGAGTTGGAATGGTCCTATACTTACTGATAGCGGAGGCTACCAGGTTTTTTCATTGAGTGCTAATCGCAAAATCAAAAAGGAAGGAGTCGTGTTTAATTCTCATATTGACGGATCCAAACATCTTTTTACTCCTGAAAATGTAGTGGACATACAAAGACAACTGGGCTCTGATTTAATGATGGCTTTTGATGAATGTCCACCTTATCCGGCTGAGCATCAATACGCCGAAAAATCGATGCATTTAACCAATCAATGGCTCGATGCAGGAATTGCTCATTTTAAAAAAACACAATCGCTTTATGGATATGATCAATGTTTTGTACCAATTTGCCAAGGATCCATTTATGAAGATTTGAGGATCGCTTCAATTAATTACATGACGCAATATAGAAATCCTGTTTATGCAATTGGAGGATTATCAGTTGGAGAACCCGAATCTGATTTAAATCATCTAGTAGAAGTTTCATGTGAACACCTACCTGTGGATAGTGCAAGATATCTGATGGGGGTGGGCAATCCACAGAATATTTTAAATAGTATTGCAAGAGGTATAGATATGTTTGACTGTGTACTTCCTACGAGAAATGCAAGACATGGAATATTATATACAACTCAAGGAATTGTACATATTAAAAATGCGAAATGGCAGGAGGATTTTAATCCTATCGATATCGGATTGGATCTTGAAACAAGTCACACGCATAGTAAAGCGTATCTTAGACATTTATTTATGTCAAAAGAAATTTTGGCATCTCAGCTTGCAAGTCTACAAAATTTGAGATTTTTTATTTGGTTGGTTGAAGAAGCAAGAGCACAAATTATTCGGGGTACATTTGATTCCTGGAAGGATATCATGATTCCGGTTGTCAGTCAAAAAATATAAATGAAGGATTTCTTTACCATTCGGATCATCGATAAATACATTATTGGAAAATATGTGAGAACATTCATTTTTATCATGCTGCTGTTTTCATTGATTGCTGTGGTGTTTGATTTAAGTGAGCGAATTGAGAAATTTATTTCTAAAGGACTTGGATTTTGGGAAATCACTTCAAAGTATTATTTCAATTTTATTCCCTGGATAAATTCGCTGCTCTTTCCTTTATATGCTTTGATCACGGTGATCTTTTTTACATCCCGAATGGCCGGACAAATGGAAATTATTCCAATGTTTGGTGCAGGAGTATCATTCAAAAGAATTTTAAGACCGTTTTTATTTGCTGCATCCTTATTCACTATTATTCATCTTATTGGTAATCATTTTTTAGTACCTCAGTCCAATAAAGTACTTCGGGATTTTGATAACAAATACATCAGACCCGGTAATATTAAATCAAGAGATCGGAATGTGCATTTGTTTGTAGCGCCTAATGTGAGCGCATATTTGAGATATTATCAAGCGGCAGATAGCAGTGGCATTGACTTTCAAATGGAAAAATTTGAAGGGGAAAAAATTGTGCAAATCCTAAAAGCCAATTCTATTAAGTGGAAAAGTGACCCAAGTATATGGACTATTAAGGATTATGAAATAAGAAGTTTTGCAGATAGTTCGGAAAGTTTAGTTATTAAAAGAGGACAAAGTATAGATAGTTTTATCAATTTGAATCCAACGGATTTTGTGTATGTGGCTAATCAAAAAGATATGATGACGACACCAGAGCTCAACCGGTTTATAAAAAGAGAACATGACAAAGGTTCGGGAATTACAAAGGCCTACGAGGTTGAGAAGCACAGAAGAACAGCTGATCCTTTCACTACACTGATATTGAGTTTTATTGGGGCAAGTATTGCAAGCAGAAAAGTACGTGGTGGCATGGGTTTACATTTGGCGGCAGGTGTGATTATAGGAGTAGTTTTTATTTTCTTATCTAAAATGTCACTAACTTTCGCAACTACCGATATGATGCCTTCAGTAGTGGCCATTTGGATCCCAAATCTTGTATTTATAGCTATAGGAGCCTATGTATTTAAAAATGCTCAACAATAAATTTTTCAAACTCTCAATTTTTATTGAACAAATTCCATTTTTTAAACAAACAAATAGTCATTGATTTTCAGGCATTTACGATTTAGCATCCTTTTTTATCATTTATTTAACAGATTTTGTCTAATCTAAACTATTAAATGTTTAAACAAAATAATAAATTTGGGGTAAATATTAACCTATGTCTACGGTAGAATTTTATAGTTTATTGGACAAACAAACCCAAACGCTTCACAATTTTGCATTCAGTCTAACTAAAGATTCGGATGATGCAAAGGATTTATGTCAGGAAACGGCATTCAGAGCTTTATCCAACAGGGATAAATTTCAACCCGGTACTAATTTCAAAGCGTGGTTGATCACAATCATGAAAAATATTTTCATTAATAACTATCGCCGCAAAGTAAAGGGTGGAGTCATCAATGATCATAGTGATAATCAGTATTATCTTAATTCTCTGAACAATTCTGTTTTAAACAGAGCTGATTCTGACATTATGATGAAAGAATTGAATGCAATGGTGGATAGCCTTGATGATAGTTTGAAAATACCTTTCTTAAGATATTATCATGGATATAAATATCAGGAGATTGCAGATGAATTAAAATTGCCATTAGGGACTGTGAAAAGCAGAATTTTTTTCGCAAGAAAAGCATTAAAGCAAATGATTGGTAAACAATACGCGATCTATGAAGAATTAGCCGCTATGGAAAATTAAATTAGGATTAGAGAAAATTAATAAAGCCCGGGAAGAAATTTTCGGGCTTTTTTATTCACTTTAAAAAGTTCCCAGTTTTCAGTTGACAGTTCGCAGTTAGTTTCGAAGAACTTAGATATTATTTTAATAAAGTAAAGTCATATTTTAATGAATAAAAAAAGCCCATGATTTAACCCAAGTTGCAGCTAGTTGAGCATAAGCAATTGGTTTTCTGGATATTTCAATAAATTAGGTGTCATTTTGTGTACTACGGATTTTCTTTTTCTGA
>JAYVIT010000478.1:0-15218 GCA_043769965.1 Saprospiraceae bacterium | reverse complement strand
TCAATGATGCTAAAATAACCAAGCTGGATTCGTATACACCGATGGCTTATAAAAAACTATTTGCGAATTCATAGATGTACTTGGCCGGATGCATACGATATAACTGCTCTTATTGGCATCAGTGATCAGGTTATATAGATTCCATAATCCTATCTCACCATTTCTACAGCTAAAATCCGGATCAGAATAATATCCTTTTACAACACTTGAAATCTGACTATCAGTAATCATCAACTCCGGAATCTCTGCTTTATCTGGAAGATGATTGTACATTCTGCACCTACCAATAAAATGAGCAAATTGTGATTCTGCAAGACTGTAGTTACCAAGATTCTCCAACCACTAAAGCAACATCTTCTCTCTTTTTCAATGTGTTGAGTAATCATGGTTTTATTGTAAATCTATATTTATCAATCTAAAACCCATATTTCGCTTATATTTGAAACCATACTCATAGCCAATCAATTAATCTGATTACATTTCTAATCAATACAAGTAAAACATGGAACTAAAAATTCTCGGTCTGAGCAAGACCTATCCGAATGGAGTAAAAGCGCTTGATCAAGTTGACCTTACTCTTGGCAAAGGGATGTTTGGTCTTCTGGGTCCTAATGGTGCAGGCAAATCCAGTTTGATGCGAACCATTGCTACACTCCAATATCCTGACCAGGGTGAAATTGAATTTGATGGAATCAATATTTTGACGGAGCCATTAAAACTAAGAAATGCATTGGGTTATTTACCACAGGATTTTGGGGTTTATCCGGGAATAAGTGCCGAAGAACTCTTATCCTATTTTGCAAATCTTAAAGGAATGTCTTCCGGACCCGAACGACAAAAATTACTCGATTATATTTTGGATGTTACCAATCTGACGGAAGTGCGCAAAAGAGCAGTATCCACATTTTCCGGTGGTATGAAACAGCGATTTGGTATTGCACAACTTTTACTCAATGATCCAAAACTCATAATTGTAGATGAACCCACTGCAGGTTTAGATCCAGCCGAACGAAAAAGATTCCTCAACATCTTAAGAGAAATCAGCCAGAATAGTATCGTGATCTTTTCAACACATATCGTAGATGATGTAAAGGAACTTTGCAATGATATGGGCATCATGAATGCAGGCCGTATATTATTTAGAGGATCTCCCGCTTCTGCAACCACAAACCTAAATGGAAAAGTCTGGCAATGTAATACAAGCCGGACCGAATTGGCAGATATTGAGCAGCGCTATAAAGTGATTTCTTCGGGATACAATGAAGATGAAACTGTAAAAGTCAGAGTCTATTCAGAGCAACAACCCAGCCACGTATTCAATGAAGTAAAACCGGAATTGGAAGATGCTTATTTTATCAAATTGAATGGACTTGACCTTTAAATAATAGCATTATGTTCAAACATATATTTGTATTTGAAACCAGACAATGGCTGCGCAATCCCAGGTTTTACATTTACACGAGTATTTTATTTTTGTATGCCTACTTGGTCACGATTTCAGTCGGTGGATTTTTTGAATCAGTCACAGCTACAGTAAGTTCCTTAGAGAAAATAAATTCCACACAAAGTCTTTTAGGTCTTATCAACGCCATTGTGTTGATTGGTTTCCTGTTCTTGCCTTCAATTGCAGGATCAATGATCACCAAGGATTTTGAAACCAAATTCCACAATGTATTATACTCTTATCCACTTTCAAAATGGGAATATTTATTCGCCAAATTTACATCAGCTTATTTGATCGCATTTTTTATTAGCCTTGGTGTTTTCTTAGGTGTAGTGGCAGGATTTATCACACCCGGATTGGATGCTAATCTGATTGGACCACATCATTTGAAACCGTATGTTCAAATTTATCTTGTCTATGTCATTCCCAATCTTTTGTTTCTTTCTATCCTAGTTTTTGCAGTGAGTACTTTTTCACGAAGTATTGTTGCGGGATTTATAGTAGTTATTGTACTATATGTTTTCCAGGGCATTGCTTCCAATATGATGGGCAATTTGGATAACAAAGTTCTTGCAGCACTCATAGATCCTTTCGGTGAAAATTGCAATCAATATTATGTGCAGTATTGGTCAGTGTTTGAAAAAAATGAGAATGGATTACCACTGAATATTTTAGTTATTTTAAATCGTCTGATCTGGATTTTTGTATCCATCGTAATCGGTACATTTGTTTACCGTCGTTTTCGATTTACACAAATTGATGATACTTCCAAAGCATCCAAAAAAGTTTATTCCGATACACAGCCACAGAAGCATGGTAGTTTGCAAACAATAAAAATCCCTTTTGTCAAAACAGAATCCGGATTGATGGCAGCGATGAGATCGATAATCAGTATGACAAAAATGGATCTGAAGTATATTATCAAAAACTCAACATTTCTTATTATTTGCATTATTGCAATACTGTTTATGGCAATCACCCATTTCAGTTTAGAAATCTTTGATACACCGACACTTCCTGTAACCAGAAACATCCTACAGATTACAGGGCTTACTTTTCAATTTTTTGTGTGCCTGCTGACCTTTCTTTTTTCAGGCCTTTTGATTAACCGTCCTTTGAAAGTAAATATTTTTCAACTTGAGGACAGCTCTCCTGCAATCAATGGTTCTTTTTTGTGCTCTAAATTTTTGACAGTAACAACCATTCAGATCATTTTGCTATTCATTGTCATCATTACCGGTATTTCATTGCAGATTTATCATGGATATTATCGCTTTGAACCCCTGTTATATATCAAGGAACTGTTTGGAATAAAACTGATAGGTTATATGATTTGGACGCTATTGTCCATTTTCATCCATACAATGTTCTCTGGTTTTTATACTGCGTTTTTCATCTTGTTGGTATTATTTATGACGCGAGTGTTTTGGGATAACATTGGAATTGAGCAAGACATTTATAAATACAATGATGGGCCATCAACATTTTACTCTGATCTGAATGGATATGGCAACAGTTGGAAGTCGTATTGGATTTATAAATTGTATTGGTTAATGTTGGGCATCGCTTTCTATGCAACAGCACTGGCTGCCTGGCGAAGAGGGATGCAGGCCGGATTCAAGGAAAGACTCAAATTGTTATCAAACAATCTCCATGGCATACGATCACTAAGTGTGATCATTCCATTTATTGCATTTATTACGCTGGGCGGATTTATCTTTTACCGGACCAATGTTACTCAGCCGTATTTGTCTCAAAAGAAACAGGAACAAACACGCATTGATTATGAAAAGAAATATAAATCATTTGGAAACAAACCACATCCTAAGATTTCGGATGTCGAATTAAAAGTAGATTTATTTCCTTCTGAAAAAAATATTCTTGTCAGCGGATCTTATGTAATGATCAATTCAAATTCTTTACCGGTAGATACTTTTTTAATCAGTCTTCCAATTGAAAATGGAATCTACGATCTGATTACCGATTTGAAATTTAACAAAGCAATTCATTTGGTAAACAGTGATAGTTTGTTGGCTTGTTTTGTGTATGCGTTTGATTCTCCTCTTGCTGCAGGGGACAGCTTTCAATTGGATTTTGCAATCCGAAACAAAGAGAATTTGCTTTTAAATCAAAACAGATTGGTGAGGACTAACGGAACCTTTATAAACAATGCAGAATTTCTTCCTGAAATCGGATACAATCCAAACGCTGAACATACAGATACCAAGACACGAAAAAAATATGGATTGGAAGAAAAAGAGAGAATGCCCTCACCTGAAGATTCTGCATCACTTCACACCAATTACATTTCTATTAATGCAGACTGGATAGATTTTGAAATCACAATTAGTACCTCAATAAATCAGACCGCCATTGCTCCAGGTGTTTTAGTTAAACAATGGCAGGAATCTGGAAGAAATTATTTTCAATACAAGATGCCGGTGAAAATGCTCAATTTCTTTAACATCTGTTCCGGCATTTTTGAGATTCGTTCAGATGAATGGAACGGAATAAAAATTAAAGTGTATTACGATAAAGCACATCCATACAATGTTGAACGGATTATCAATGGTGTGAAAAAATCACTTGAATACTGCACAACAAATTATTCTCCCTATCAACATCCTGAAATCAGAATTGTGGAAGTTCCCTATGTCGGATTTGCACAGTCCTTTGCCATGACAATTCCGTTTTCGGAAAATATTGGATTTATCGCTGATGTGGATGACAGTAAATCGGATCAATATGATTATCCATTTCTTGTGTCGGCACATGAGATTGCGCATCAATGGTGGGCACATCAGGTCATTGGTGCGTATGCTCAAGGTTCAACGGTTATGTCAGAAAGTCTTTCAGAATACACTTCACTGAAAGTACTTGAAAAGCAATACGGTGCTGAAAAAATGCGGAGATTTTTAAAAGGTAACCTGGATAAATATTTGGGAGGAAGACAAACAGAGCGTAAAAAGGAACAAGCTCTTATTTATTGCGAGAACCAACAGTATATTCATTATGATAAAGGATCTCTTGTCTTGTATGCATTAAGTGATTACCTAGGTGAATCCGTATTCAACAAGGCACTATCCGATTATTTAATGCAAGTGCGTTATCGAGTGCCTTACACGACTTCACTGGAATTTCTGAAAGCGATTGAAAAAGTTACTCCTGATTCGCTTCGGTATTATCTTGATGATAACATGTCAAACATCACACTTTATGACAACCGGATTATTAATGCAAATTGCACACTGCAGGAAGATGGACTATACAGAGTGGATCTCGAGTTTCAGGTAAGTAAATATAGGTCCGGCGAAACAGGAAAAAGAATTTATGCAAACACACAGGGGGATAGTCTTGTCAATAAACAAGAACTTATTAAAAATCAAATAAAATCATTTCCATTGGCTGATTATATTGAAGTGGGTGTATTTGCAGAGGATCATGAAAATAAAAATGGAACTGAACGCATGCTCTACCTTCAAAAGCATAAATTCACTGAGATCGAAAACAAACTAAGTATACTTCTCAAAGAAAAACCAGATATAGCTGGAATCGATCCTTACAATAAATTGATTGATACGGATTCGGATGACAACAGGAGAAAGGTAATGTGTAAATAAGTATTCATCATTCAAGCAGATATAAAGGAAAGCGTGTATTGTTTTTAAACACAGTCAAATTCTGGATTAATTCATATTGATTGGTCAAGACTAAATTAGTTAATGTCCTTTACATCACAAATCATCCAATATTTCGTTCCTTTGTTCTATCAATTACACAAATGATCTTATGAAATTACTTTTCGTACTCATCTTATATTTTTCACTCTTCACTTTTCACTTTTCATTTTCCCAATCTGCTCCTGACATGAATCAATTCATGCAAATGGTCAATGCAGAAAAACAATCTAAAAATTTCAAACCTGAGTTTTCACCACAAACTATCATCGATGATTATGATGTGATTTATCATCGCTGTGAATGGACCGTGGATCCGGCGCAATATTTTATCGCAGGAAAAGTCACTACATATTTTGGTACTCTCATTTCAGATTTTCGAACTCTTCGATTTGATCTCAGCAATTCAATGACTGTTGATTCTGTAAAACATGAAAATGATTTGATTCCCTTTACTCATGATAACGATTTACTTAGCATCCACTTTTTACCAATTGGGCTTCCGAAAGGAATATTAGAATATGTCACTGTATATTACCACGGAACACCCTCACAAACAGGATTTGGTTCCTTCGATACAAGTTCACATGCCGGTGTGCCTGTATTATGGACTTTATCCGAACCTTATGGTGGTAGTGACTGGTGGCCCTGCAAAAATGGATTGACAGACAAAGCAGATTCCATTGATGTGATTATTAATACACCTTCTATATATCGCGCAGCAAGTAATGGAGTCCTGGTCTCTGAAATCGAAGACGGAAACAATAAAACATATCATTGGAAGCACCGATATCCCATTGCAACATATTTAATCTGCATGGCTGTCACAAATTATGTACAGTACACTCATAATGTTCCATTTGAAAATACAAATACAGAAGTGCTCAACTACATTTATCCGGAAGACTCTGCATCTGCAGCATCACAGACTGCATTAATAATTCCTGTGATGCAATTGTTTGATACTTTATTCGGTGTATATCCATTTGTAAATGAAAAATACGGCCATTGTCAATTCGGTTGGGGCGGCGGAATGGAACATCAGACCTTTACTTTTCTTGGTGGATTTGGTTTTGAGTTAATTGCACATGAATTGGCACACCAATGGTTTGGCGATAAAATAACCTGTGGATCATGGGAGGATATCTGGCTCAATGAAGGATTTGCAACGTATCTCTCAGGTTTATGTTACGAGCACTTTGCCCAACAATGGTGGAGACAATTTAAATCTGTTCGAATTGAACACATTACAAGTGATCCAGGTGGATCAGTATTATGTGATGATACAACAAATGTTAATCGCATCTTTCATGGACGACTGAGTTATTCTAAAGGATGTATGATCCTGCATCAATTGAGATGGGTTATTGGCGATTCTGCTTTTTTCAAAGCAATGTATGAATATGCAAATGATCCGAAACTCGCTTATGGATTTGCAAGAACTACAGACCTCATCAATCATTTTGAAGCAACAGCAGGTCGCAAACTCGATTGGTATTTTGATGATTGGTTTACCGGACAAGGATTTCCAATCTATACTATTGGTTGGAAGCAATCAGGGGATGAGTTGAACTTGATTGTTTCACAAACGCAATCGCATCCTTCGGTTTCCTTTTTTGAATTGCCCTTGCCTATACAATTAATAGGTCAAAATCAGGATACACTCATTCGATTGGACAATACATTTTCAGGTCAGAGTTTTACGCTGAATATTCCATTCAAAGTAGATTCCATAATTCTTGATCCGGATATCTGGTTGATACAGGCAAATCCACTGATTACATCCAACCAGGAAACAGAACTTTCAAATTCATTTGATATTCTTCCAAATCCAGCACATGATTATATTGAAATTCATTTTTCAAAGTCAATGAAAAATTTGCAATTAAGCATTTTAGATGTGAATGGTAAAACAATTCTCCATCAAAATGAAATTCATTCAGGCAATTTAAAATTAAATCTGAAAGGATTTGAGAGTGGTGTTTCTTTTGTGCAGATTTTATCAGATGGAAAGAAAGGAGTGAAGAAGTTTGTGATGAAGTAAGATGTATTAACAATTCGCTTTTGAAGAATAATTTCTGCTTTTTTATTCACGATACGCGCAAGGTCCGGTAGCCTAATTTTTAACCGCAAAGTCGCTAAGCTTACGCAAAGGACGCAAAGTTTAAGAATTAATTTCTTCTTAGCGCTCTTTGCGCTCCTTCTTAGCGTCTTTGCGTTAAACATAAATTTCAATCGAAATAAAAAATTATTACGGAAATATAAGAGATTATTTATTTTTGATTTGTAAAACACTTTTTTTAACATTAAAACACCTAAATCATGAATGAAAATGAAATTTCTGCAATTGTGGTTGATTGTATTTTTAAAGTACACAAAAACCTGGGACCTGGCTTACTTGAAAGTGCCTATGAAGAATGTTTATTTTATGAATTAAAGAAGACCGAATTAAAGATTCAGAAACAAAAAACACAGCCTCTAGTCTATGAAGAAGTTCAATTAGAAGTTGGTTATCGACTGGATTTTTTAGTGAATGAGCAAGTCATTGTAGAATTGAAAGCCGTCGAAGCTTTAAATGGAGTGCATATGGCTCAAGTATTAACGTATCTTAAATTATCCGGATGTAAGTTAGGAATCCTCGTGAACTTTAATGTGGATTTGATTAAAAACGGAATAAAGAGAGTTGTCAATAAATTATAAGCACACTGCTCTATAGCAAGAATCTTAACCGCGAAGGCGCTAAGGAAGAGCGCAAAGTACGCAAAGAATATGAAAAGATTTCTTCTTAGCGCTCTTTGCGCTCTTCCTTAGCGTCTTTGCGGTTATAATAAATTTAGAAAAAAACTCTATTGAACCCTAATATTCAACTCCTTCAATTGTTTTTCATCAATTGCGGAAGGAGCATCAATCATCATATCTCGTCCTGTATTGTTTTTTGGAAAGGCAATGTAGTCGCGAATGGAAGTACCGCCTTGCATGATTGTACATAAGCGATCCAATCCAAATGCAATACCACCATGTGGCGGCGCACCATATTCAAATGCTCCTAGTAAAAATCCAAATTGTGCCTCTGCTTCTTCTTTACTGAATCCAAGAATCTCAAAATTTCTTGCCTGAATCTGGCGATCATGAATTCGTATTGAACCACCACCAATTTCTGAACCATTGATTACAAGATCATATGCAGCGGCGCGAATGGATGATAGCACATCGCGATGCGTGCTATTCATTTTTTCCAGATCATCTGGCAATGGACTGGTGAATGGATGATGCATGGCAAAAAAGCGATTAGCTTCTTCATTCCATTCTAACAATGGAAAATTCAATACCCATAATGGCTTTACTTCTCCCGGTGTTATAAGATCCAATCTTTTTGCAACTTCCAAACGCAGATCACCTAACTGCTTCAATGTTTTTTCTTTTTCACCAAGAAGTATAAAAACAACATCCCCTTTTTCTGCATCAATTGATTTACCAATTGTAGTCAATTGTTCATCATTGTAAAATTTTCCGATAGTGGATTTTATTCCTTCGTTTCCGTATTTGATATAGATCAAACCTTTTGCACCGATTTGGGGACGCTTCACCCAATCCGTTAAATCATTAAAATCTTTATTACTAAATGAAGCTTCTTTTCCTTTCACAACAAATCCATACACAGCATCTGCACCATCGATTAATGAAAATCCATTGCCTTTCATTTTTGAAAGATTGACAAACTTCAAATCAAATCTCAGATCGGGTTTATCTGAACCATATGTTTCCATGGCATCATCGTATTCCATTCTTGTGAAATCATTAAGTTCAATATTTAGACAAGATTTATAAAGTGATTTTACCAAACCTTCGAATGTTTGTAAAATATCTTCTTGTTCTACAAATGCCATTTCGCAATCGATTTGAGTAAATTCTGGTTGACGATCTGAACGCAAATCTTCATCGCGAAAACAGCGAACGATTTGAAAATACCGATCCATTCCGGCAACCATCAATATCTGTTTGAATGTTTGCGGTGATTGTGGCAATGCATAAAATTGTCCGGGATTCATCCGGCTTGGTACGACAAAATCACGTGCACCCTCTGGTGTAGATTTAATTAAATAAGGAGTTTCTATTTCCAGAAATCCAAGTTGGCTCAAATACTTTCTGGTTTCCAAAGCGACCTGATGACGAAAGATCAATTTTTCTTTTACTGGATTTCTTCTGATATCGAGATAGCGATATTTTAATCGCAGTTCTTCACCCCCATCGCTTTCATCTTCAATGGTAAATGGCGGAACCATACATTCGTTCAATATTTTTAATTCACTTACTTGTATTTCGATATCTCCTGTAGGGCGGTTTGCATTTTTGCTACTCCTTTCTTTTACAATTCCCGATGCCTGGATGACAAATTCCCTTCCGCATTTTCTGGCTTGAGTACACAATTCACTATTCTCATCCAAGTTGAATGCCAATTGGGTGATGCCATAGCGATCTCTTAAATCAATAAAAGTCAGACCACCCAAATTGCGGGCGATTTGCACCCATCCGGATAGTGTTACCTGTTGTCCTGCATTTGTGATTCTCAATTCACCACAATTGTGTGTACGATACATATATTCTTATTAGGACGCAAAGATAAACGCGGATGGCGCGGATTAACGAGGATGGACGCGGATAATTTGATTTCGAGAATGATCGGAAAAACTTTATAAGTTAATGTGCTTCGAAATTATTTACTTTGTCTTAGAATACCGCTATTTAAATCACTAATGAGTAATACTAAATAGCAGAAACATTTACTGAACACCTAAATTAAAACACATGTTGGTTAAATTATTTTCCGCGGCCGGGCACGGCGTGGATGCTTCTACGATTACCGTTGAAGTCAATTGCGGAGGCACTGCCGTGACCGGTAAGATCAATTATTGGATGGTTGGATTGCCCGACAATGCTATCAAGGAAGGCTATCAACGCATTCAATCTGCAGTTCGAAATATTGGATATGCATTCCCGCGGGTCAGGATGGTTATCAATTTTGCCCCGGCTGATATACGCAAGGAAGGCTCGGCATTTGATCTACCGATTGCATTGGGCATTATGGCAGGTACTCATCAGATTTCAAAAGAAAAATTCGATCAATATCTGGTGATGGGTGAGTTAGGATTGGATGGAAGTGTGTGGCCCGTGAAAGGCGTTTTGCCTATTGCTATACTTGCTAAAAAAGAAAAATACAAAGGCATCATCGTGCCAAAAATCAATGCAAGAGAAGCTGCGATTGTGGATGATCTCGACATCATTCCGGTTGAATCTCTTCTGGAAGCCGCAGAATTCATGGACAATCGCCGTGAGATAGAGCCCCTTCAAATTGATACCAGTCAGGATTTTATACAAAATCAAACACAATACAGCAAAGATTTCTCTGATGTAAAAGGACAGGAAAACATTAAGCGTGCTTTGGAAATTGCTGCTGCCGGTGGACATAATGTGATATTGATTGGTCCACCTGGTGCAGGCAAAACAATGCTTGCACAAAGACTGCCAACGATTCTTCCCCCACTGAGTATTGAAGAAGCACTTGAGACAACAAAAATACATTCAGTAGCAGGTGTACTTCCTGGTGATTCAGGATTGGTTAGCATCCGCCCATTCCGTTCGCCACACCATACCATCAGTGATGTTGCATTAGTTGGAGGTGGATCGAATCCAATGCCTGGAGAAATTTCATTGGCGCATAATGGTGTATTGTTTCTTGATGAATTGCCTGAATTCAAAAGAGCTGTGCTTGAAGTGCTGCGACAACCTATGGAAGAACGGAAAGTAACTATATCACGAGCAAAAATTTCTATTGATTATCCATCTAGTTTTATGTTGATCGCAAGTATGAATCCATGTCCATGCGGTTATTACAATCATCCCGAAAAAGAATGTGTATGTGGACCGGGTGTAGTCAAAAAATATCTAAGCAGAATTAGTGGACCATTATTGGATCGCATCGATTTGCATGTTGAAGTAACACCGGTTAGTTCAGATGAATTAATGGAAAACACCCGCGGTTCAGAACTTTCAAATCAAATCCGCGATCGCGTAATGCATGCAAGAGACAGGCAAACAGTTCGATATAAAGATCAGTCAGACTTATATAACAATGCACAAATTCCTTCGAGTATGGCCAGAGATCTCTGCGTTATAAATCAAGCCGGAATGGCATTATTAAAAACCGCGATGGCTAAACTACAATTATCTGCACGCGCTTATGATCGAATTTTGAAAGTGTCCAGAACCATTGCCGATCTTGGCGATAGTGATGATATCAAGATTGAGCATCTGGCGGAGGCGATACATTTTAGGAGTTTGGATCGAGAGGGATGGGCCGGCTAGTAATTCTTCGAAATTCATTATTCGTTGATCGGTGTTCATTATTCATTACAATCGAAGAATTTATTTTCCGTAGTAATGTGAATATCGAATAATGATTAACGAATGATGAATTTCGAAGTACGAGAAAAGCATAAAATAACTTTCAAAAAAAACAATATTATGAGAAAATACGATCTTGAAGAACGATTAATGAATTTTGCTGTATTAATTATTGAAATCGCTGAAACTATTGAAGATACAAAATCTGCAAAACATTTAGCCGGACAACTTTTGCGATCTGGAACTTCCACCGCATTAAATTATGGCGAAGCACAAAGTGGAGAATCACTGAAAGATTTTATACATAAAATGAAAATCATTTTAAAAGAATTGCGGGAAACATATATCTGTTTGAAAATTATTGATAGCACTAAATCTTATAAAAATGAGGATAAAATCATCAAAGCGTTAATTGAGAATAATGAGCTAATTTCAATTTTTGTTACAAGCATTGAGACAGCAAGTAAAAACAATAAAAAAGGTGAATAAGAATCTTCCCTTCTTAATTCATCATCTCTGCCCGACCAGGTAGGATGTTGATTTAAGAAGTGGAATAATTCTATTCGAATAAACTTCGAAATTCATCATTCGTTGATCGGTGTTCATTATTCATATTCAATAGAATTCCTGATCACGATAAGTTTGATTTAAAATTTTGATCAACAAACAACGATTTCAGAAGTAAAGAAGACCATTAAGAATGCTAACTAGATCATATGTTATTCAAAACCAAATGAATAACAAAAATCTGTTTAATCAATTTTCCAGCTTTATTTTTGTGTTTTCAGCCTAATAATATATGGAATTAAGTGTATTCAACAGCCTCAGCGGAGAAAAGGAAGTTTTTAAGTCTATTCATGAGAATAGGATAGGGATGTATATCTGCGGTCCAACTGTCTATTATGATGCGCATTTGGGCAATTGCAGAACCTTTATTTCCTTCGATATTATCTACAGGTATCTCATGCATTTGGGTTATAAAGTAAGGTATGTCAGAAACATTACAGATGTCGGTCATTTATTGGATGATGGCGAAGATAGAATGTTGAAAGGTGCTCGCCTGGAGCAATTGGAACCAATGGAGATCGCACAGAAATACACCAATGGCTTTCACGATATGATGCGCGTGTTTAATACCCTATCGCCAACTATCGAACCACGTGCAACAGGACATATCATCGAGCAGATTGAAATGGTACAGGATATTTTGAAACGCGGTTATGCTTATGAGAAAAATGGCTCGGTATATTTTGATACGATAAAATTTATCAAGGATAAATATCCATATGGGAAATTATCAGGTAGAGTTGTTGAAGATCTTTTAGCTGAATCCAGAGATGATTTAAAAAATCAGGATGAAAAAAATCATCCTTCTGATTTTGCATTGTGGATCAAAGCAGGTGAAGAACATATCATGCGATGGAATTCTCCATGGTCGGTTGGATTTCCTGGCTGGCATTTGGAATGTTCTGCCATGAGTACAAAATATCTTGGTGAAACATTTGATATACATGGTGGCGGAAATGATTTGAAATTTCCACATCACGAAAATGAGATTGCACAAAACATGGGAGCTTGCGGACATGCTCCTGCGAATTATTGGTTTCACACAAACATGTTATTACTTAATGGTAAAAAAATGTCGAAGAGTGATGGCAATACCATTTCACCGGAAGAATTGATTACTGGCAATAGTGTGCATACTACAAAGGCATATTCACCAATGGTGTGCCGCTTCTTTACTTTGCAAGCGCATTACAGAAGTACTTTGGATATAACTGATGATGCACTTAAAGCTGCAGAGAAAGCACACAAGCGATTGATGGAAGGTATGAGAATTCTCAATTCGTACAAAGGAACTTTTTCTATACATGCAGGAAGCAAAGATGAAGAAATAAAAACCTTACTCATTCAATGCTATGCTGATATGAATGACGATTTCAATGTACCAAAAGCATTGGGATCGATTTTTGAGTTGTGCACGATTATCAATTCAGTGAAAGACGGACATATTGAAGCATCATCTATTTCTGAATCTTGTTGGAATGATCTGGCGAAACAGTTGAATGCATTTGTCTATGATATTTTCGGATTGAAAGATGAAAGTCAGTATGAAGATTCAAATACTATTGAAGGCTTGATGAAACTGATTATTGAATTGCGCAAGACAGCAAGAGAAAATAAAGACTGGGGCAGTTCCGATAAAATCAGGGATATGCTGAAAGCGGCAGGCATACAGTTGAAAGACGGAAAAGACGGAACAGAATGGATGCGCGAATAAATGAATTTCCTTTGCGTCTTAGCGTCTTTGCGTGAAACAAAATTTTCTCGCAAAGTCGCAGAGTCGCAAAGAATTAAAATAAATAATTTCTAAAATCAATTTGACAAAATGAAATTGCATTTTCTAACCATACTTTTTCTGTGTTTCTTAGTTGCCTGTAATAGCGATAAGAAGGAAAAGAAAATTTCTTCAATAAAACCTGAATTGACATATCCTTCTTTCAGCAAAGACAGTGCGTATGCCAATGTGAGAAAACAAGTTCTTTTTGGACCAAGAATACCAAATTCAGAAGCACACAAAAAATGTGCAGCATGGATGGCAGAAAAATTAAGATCATATGGTGCAGAAGTAGTCGAACAAAAATTCCAGGTAAAAGCTTTTGATGGTACCATGCTCAATGGAATAAACATCGTTGCACAAATTAATCCGGCTTCAAAAAGAAGAATCGTTTTCGCAGCACATTGGGATACAAGACCATGGTCAGACTCCGATCCCGATCCAGCGATGAAGAAAAAATCGTTTGACAGTGCTGATGATGGACCTAGTGCAGTTGGTGTACTGATCGAACTTGCAAGAGCATTGCAAAGCCAATCATTAAAAAATATTGGAGTTGATATCGTGCTCTTCGATCTTGAAGATTATGGAACTGAAAGTACACCTAGTCAGGACAATACTAATACCTGGGGATTGGGATCACAATACTGGTCGAGAAATCCACATGTACCAGGTTATCGTCCTATGTATGGTGTATTATTAGATATGGTTGGTGGAGCATATCCTGGATTTTATGTAGAAGATTTTTCTGTAAAATATGCAAAAGATATTGTTGATAAAGTTTGGAGCCTTGCAGAATCAGAAGGTTATGGTTCATCTTTTCCAAAAAGATCAGCCGGTGCGGTTACCGATGATCATTACTTTGTAAATACCATTGCAAGAATTCCGATGATTGATATAATCAACCGCCCCGACGGAAAAAGTTTTCCGCATTGGCATCACACGCAAAAAGACAAGATGAATGTGATAGATCCTTATACACTTCAGATGGTTGGTAAGTTGATGGTGAAGTTGATTTATAAGGAGGATGCTGGGGATATCTAACCGAGAGCTTGAAGCGAGACGCCCGCCTGCTTATCGGGCAGGCTTCAAGCAACAACGTGCACTGAAGAATGATGTTTAGATCTAATAAGAAAAAGGAAAGTAAATTTAATTTTCTTACACTTGTTGAATTCAATATTTAATTAAGAAATTGTTGTTGGTTCAAGCGTCCCGCTTGAACCTATTCGGGTGAGGTGCGTCCCGCTTGAACCAATTCGGGTTAACCCAAGTTGCAGCTAGTTGAGCATAAGCAATTGGTTTTCTGGATATTTCAATAAATTAGGTGTCATTTTGTGTACTACGGATTTTCTTTTTCTGA
>JAYVIT010000477.1:0-2511 GCA_043769965.1 Saprospiraceae bacterium | reverse complement strand
TCAGAAAAAGAAAATCCGTAGTACACAAAATGACACCTAATTTATTGAAATATCCAGAAAACCAATTGCTTATGCTCAACTAGCTGCAACTTGGGTTAATACATAACCATCAAATCCCCAGACCATTTCATAAACTCTGTCCGGATGAATAGAATCAAATAAACTATTGTAATATTCACAAGCTCGGTTTGGCGCAGGTGGATTCGAAGGAGGTGCTCCAGGCATATTCCCGGGATAATCTATGGTATCATTTTTTACACAATAATTATAACAAACTTTATCTGATGTGTATACTTTCTTTCTGTCGGACAAGTCGTTGACAATTCGCCCAAAAGTAGAGTCGTTTGGATTGCTTAGTGCATTAAGGTTAAATTGAAATTCGCAACTAACAACGATATTGGGTGGCCCAACAACAGTGGGAACTGTTTTATCCTGAACTTGAATTAAAGAAATGCAGTCACTAAAATGGTTGTATAAATCTCCGCCAGGTTCCATTCGCAAGGGACTTATTGGACCTCTACCAGGATCTCTATCAAACACCCTGAGTATAGTAGATAAGGTACGGCCTATATCCCCGCAGCAGAAATTTGTAAAATCATCAAAGTAAATTTGATTCCCATTTGTGTTGAGATTATCATCTCCATTGAACCGATTACATTCAATGCTTCCAGAAAGTTGGTCAACTTCAGATCCATTTTTTGTACCAGCAAGATTATCTGACCGAATTATTTTGAAATAGACTGGTTCGCAATTATCAAAACTGCCCTCGTCAATATTATTGGCAAATATTTTAGCAAAATTATTTCCGGGGGCTTGATTGCCTGTGATTGAAACAACACCATTTTGACCGCAAACAGCATTTGGTGGAAAGTTATCAATCACTCTTATTACTACTTGTTTGCTTGAAATATTACCACAACAATCTTCAGCAATTAAAGTCGCTGTATGAAAACCGCGATTGAGATCAGAGACACTATATCCCATTGTTTCATTTCCAGAAATTTTTCCGGAATCTGATTCTACTGTAAAATGTACATAAGCTGAACAATCATCTCTGAATCCGGATTTTGTGACTTCCCATCTGCCTTGACATTTGTGGGCTTCCATTTGTGCAGTAACAGTATCTGAAAATAATATTTCCGGAGCGAGTACATCTTTAACAATTATGATCTGTGTATCTATTGCCAATCCACCAGTACACCAATCTAATACATTCCATATTCTGTATAAAGTATAGCAACTGGGTTTTTCCTGTGCACAAATATTGATGCTGTTTCTTACAATGCTATCTGAATACGTAATGCCAATGTTTGAACAACCGGCGTGTGTTGGAAGTCCGGTACCTTTCCACATCACATGTTGATCTGCTCCCCAACAATGCTGATCCGAAAGTGTCCAGTCCTTGTGAGTTGGATAATAAACAGTTTCAGGATTGGGATGATAGAAGTTGGGAGCATTTGGTTTGCGATTCATATTCCAACCTAGAACTCGAGGTATTCTTCTGTTTGGATAAACATCCGGTTCACCGGAATGAGAATACCAATAAGCAGAATCCAATAAAAAACCTCCTACACAATTTGGAAATGATGCAATGTCATTTGAAATATTCAGATTGGTATCAATCTTCTCATGACATTTAAGTGATGGTTGATCGAGATCATTATAATCAGGTGGAAACTTTACGTCTTCAAGTTTTGCATTGTCAACTTGAATGATCTGCAGACAGGTAGATCTGTTGTTGTAATTATCCATTGCGGTCCAGGTGCGCCGAATTATTTTTTCATATACTTTGTCGCAGCCTCCGAACAACACAAAGTCACTAAAAGTAAGTTGGACCTTACCACAATTTTCAATCCAACCTGCAATCCCTGTGCCTAGAGGTTGAGAATTATCATTGCAACTTATGGTCATATCAGCAGGACAACTAAGTGTCGGAGGTGTATTATCACGTGCCATTAGGGTTCCATCGCAATGTCCGCCAGTCGTTGGATCTGTGACTATAAATTTAATAGTGCGCCCAATATCTGCAATGCCGATTTGGCTTCCGGTTTTATTTTTATCACGGTCGATAATTTGGTTGGTGATCCAATCTCTTAGCTCAACCGAGTAAAAATCATAACAATGTCCGGCACCAACCAATATGAGTTCCGCATCTATGGTACCACCGCAATTTTCATCCAGGATTAAATTGAGGTTTGACAGGCAAACCAAGTTCTGCGGAGGATCATAATCACAATCGACAAACCAAATTGCTTGCGTATCTCTTAAAGTTAAATTGCTGGTATCTGTCGCGCTAAATATGCGAAGTATTAAACCTTGTTCGCATTTTCTTAAATCGAGAATGTCGATAACTGGATCGTTGACCAAACCATTTTCTATATAACCGTCCAATCCCCAATCCAGATCGAATTGTTTATTGGTCTCAGGCGCTGGTAAAAACCATGCACTTTAGTGCAAGAGCTTTAGTAAAGCGAAAAAGTCTTAAACTTGAGGTATGGATAGGAAAAGTTC
>JAYVIT010000476.1:0-2066 GCA_043769965.1 Saprospiraceae bacterium | reverse complement strand
TATCAAGGTAAAGCTGTGGCTTCTTATATTTATACATACTATCGCAAGTAAAGCAAAAGCAATGAAACAAATTAGTAAGTTAATTATACTACTTCTTATCATTTCTACTTCTCTGTCTTATACTCAAGGAGTAGATTGTGATAAGGCAGTGGATGATCTAAGTTTTGGTTGGATCGAGCCAGCTGCTCCTAATGTCGATGAAGAAGTCTCGATTTTTATTGATGTATCAAAAGATCCGGAATGCAAATTGCTTGTAGGATATACAGGAGATATTTACCTATGGACATGGGGACCGAAGGAAGACAAGATAAAACAAGGTGAATGGAGTGCTTCCAATGAATTGATGAAAATGGAACGAGTGAGTGAAAATGTATATCGTTATAAAATGATCCCGACTCAGTTTTATGCATCTAAGGCAAAAGAAATTTATGAACGCGGTATTTGTTGCCTTGCAAAAGCGAAAGACGCTGGTTCGGGAGGTAATTGCGCAGATGGTGGTAAAGAGTTTAAATCCAAAGACATTCATATCAAAGTAAATATTCCGGCAGGTGCTGTACGTAAAGTGTATTCTTTTCCGGATGTTGTCAAAGATTCTTTACTTACCACTCCGGATGATGTATTTGTACTATACTATAATAATAAAATTGAAGAAAAAGCAAGTGTTCAAAATAAGGAGTTATTTTCCGTTTATGTAAGGGCGTATGGATCTGATGGTAAAGAGTACCGTTATTCCACTTTATTTAATATCAATAATACACCACAACTTGCAATGACTAAAAATGCGGACGGTTTATTTAAATGGGCCGTCATCCCTTCTCAATTTTATTCAAGTCTGATTCCAGCAGGTGTAAAGATCAATCGACTTCGTTGTCAATTTATTGCCATGCCTTATTGTGGCAACTCTACATGTCTGGTGGATGGGGAGTATAATTTTTATTTTAGGTGTAATTAGACTGTATATAAAGTAGATTTGTTGCAGAATTAATTTAAATGAATAATAATTTTTACAATTGAACTTCGATGCATTAATTCTTGTAAAGTCCAATCCTAATATTGCTATCTAAAGTAGATTGCCCAATAATCAATACACTATGATTCGATACATTTTCATTATTTTATTTATTTTTCCTTCCGGTTCAATTATTCTTTCTCAGGATGTATTCAGTCAGGATGAAGTAAATTCAATACGCATTATCATACCGGATGACTCTTTGACTTATTTGTATTCAAATATTTTAAGTGAGCGCTATCTTCCATGTACTTTTATTATTCAATTCGCCCTAAAATCGGATACCGTTGAGAATACAGGTATACGATTGAGAGGAAACACATCCAGAAATGCTAAAAAGAAATCATTCAAAATATCATTTAATGAATTTGTAAGTGGTAGAAAATTTAATGGCCTTAAAAAGTTAAATTTAAATGGGCAGCATAATGACCCGACAATGATACGGGAGAAGCTGTTTTATGATTGTTGGAAACAAGCCGGCCTGCCTGAAAGAAGAACAGCATTTGTAAAGCTTTATATTAATGAGGTTTATTACGGCTTATATACTCAACTTGAAGAGTTGGACAAGGAATGGCTGGAGAGAAATTTTTCGAATAACAATGGCAATCTTTATAAATGCACTTACCCTGCTGATCTCCGGTATCTAGGTCCTCAAGAAGAGCTTTATAAAAACATTATGAGTACTACAGCTACCGGAGGACGAGCGTATGATTTGAAGACCAATGAAGCGGCTGATGATTATTCCGGATTCGTACAACTCATTTATGAGATCAATAGAAGTCCGATTCAATTGGCTGTATTGGAAAGCTATTTGGATGTATATTCTTTGATAAAAGCATACGCGATGGAAGTTTGTACAGGACAATGGGATGATTATGCTTTTAATAAGAACAACTATTTTTTATATCAAATGAAAGGTGGTCCATTTACTTTTATAAGTTATGATGCGGATAATACTTTCGGAATCGATTATGTAAATATTGATTGGTCAATACGGGATCCATTCAAATGGTATAACCAAAGTGCCCCCAGGCCATTGATCAAAAATCTTGTTGAA
>JAYVIT010000475.1:0-8180 GCA_043769965.1 Saprospiraceae bacterium | reverse complement strand
CGTGAACGCGTTCGCCAGATTAAAGATAAAGCTATCAATAAACTTCGGTCCGCTTCGCGCAGTAAGCTGTTGAAGCAGTATTTAGGCTAAGAAATCTAAGAATTTAGGAATTGGAATTTAGGATTTGGGGATTTGATTGTTCGATCTACAAATTAGAAATTTTTGAATTCAAAGATTTATAAAAAGCCTGTATTCAAAAAACATCGATTAGCATAAAGAATGGTTTCGGGTGGATTTATAAAAAAATCCAAAATCCTAAATCCGAATTCCTAAATTTTTTCATCCTTTTTCAGAACTTTGCGAAAATTTCATCATATGTCTTTGGTTGATCAAAACGAACAAACAGAACTCGCATTAAAAGATTGGAGAGAGAAAGAAAAATCAGCACTAGAATTAAGCAAATTAGTGGGTGATCTTCGATTTGACCGCTCTATTGAATTGGTGTTGTTTCGAAAAGATCTCTATGATGCCCGTCCAAGTCAAATCATCAGCGACCATTTATTCGCGAAAAATTATATCGATAAACCATTGGATTTGGATTTGAGTCTTGAAATAGCCGGGATTATTTCAAGAATGAATAAGCTGGCCCCTTCGAGAATTGACATCGGTAAACTGGCCTCTGAATGGGAAGAAGATCATAAGTCTTTTAATAAGTTAGAAGATTTCATTCATCATGAACTACAAACCGGACTCGATAAAGAAGCGCTTCACTTCGAACCAAAAGATGTAGTGCTTTATGGTTTCGGAAGAATTGGAAGATTGGTTGCAAGAAGATTGATTTCATCGACAGGTAGTGGTGAGCAATTGAGATTGAAAGCAATAGTTGTTCGTGCAGGTATGAAAAATCAATATGAAGAAGTACTCAAAAGATTATCCTTACTCGAAAGCGATTCCATTCATGGAAGTTTTCCGGGAGCGATTGAAGTTAATCCTGATGGGACAGAAGCAATAATTAATGGAAATAAAATCCATATGATTTTCGCTGCTGATCCATCTGAAATAAATTATGAAGATTATGGCATTCACAATGCATTATTGATTGATAATACAGGTATGTTCGATACAAGAGAAAAGCTTAGTGTTCATTTTAGACCTGGAATTTCTGAAATCATATTAACCGGTCCAGGAAAAGACATTCCGAATATTGTAGTGGGAGTAAATACATCAGAAGCTGACAATGATAATGAAAATACTTTTTCTGCAGCCTCTTGCACAACGAATGCCATTGTGCCTATAATCCAGGTTATCGATAAAGCATTTGGAATTGAGAAAGGGCATATAGAAACTGTTCATGCATATACCAGTGATCAGAATCTTCTCGATAATTTTCACAGAAAACCACGAAGGGGTAGAGGTGCTCCGATTAATATGGTAATCACCAGTACAGGGGCAGCAAGCGCTGTATCTAAAGTATTGCCACATCTAAAAGGTAAATTGACAGGAAATGCTGTTCGCGTTCCGATTCCCAATGTCTCTCTGGCTATTTTAAATCTTACATTAGAGAAACCATCTACATTGGAAGAAATATTAGCCAAACTCAGACATGCTAGTTTGTATGGAGATTTGGTTGAGCAACTTCAATATTCTACTTCAAATGAATATGTTTCCAGCAATGCTGTTGGTACCACCTGCGCTGCCGTCATAGATGCACCCACAACTATTCTTTCAGCAGATGGAAAAACAGTAACCATTTATGCCTGGTATGATAATGAATTCGGATATACCTGCCAGGTTGTTAGGCTTGCGAAGCATGTTGCTAAAGTAAGGCGCTTTGCCTACTATTAATCGTGGATCAGACTTTAGAAAAATATAAAAAATGGCAACCTTTCCTGCTTGGAATCTGTGCCGTTCTCGGATTGTGGGCAGGTCTGAATATGAGACAAGCCGAACATTCTAATTCGCAAAACTCAAATGAAACCAGTATTCGTTTTGATCAATCGCAAAAGATTAAAGATGTGCTATCATTTGTTCAATCCAAATATGTAGATACGATTGATTCCGAAATAGCAACTGATTTAGCATTGGATGCTTTATTATCCAATCTTGATCCATACTCAGAATATATACCCTCGCAGTACATGCATAAATATGCAGATCAGATTCAGGGAAAAATCAGAGGAATTGGAATAGACTTGGTAGAAATTGATTCGCAACTCGTGGTAAGTCAAGTAAGATCACAAAGTCCTGCAGCTATTGCTGGGATATCTGTCGGTAATTATATGCTTGAAATTGAAAATCATGCTGTGATTCCGTTTCTTACAAACCCCGATTCCATTGAGTATTTTATTGAAAATTATGAATCTGATTCTATTTTATTAAAATGGAAAAACCATATTCAAAATCAAATACAAAAAGAGAAAATAGCTATTGCAGAATTGGATGAACATCCTGTTACCGATGTGCATATTCCAATTAAAGAAGTTTTATATTTTAAATTGAATCAACTTTCCAAAGATTCATATCGTGAATTCATGAAAACCGTAGAGCGTTATTTTGAATCTGGGCAATGTAAACATTTGATCATAGACCTAAGAGGGAATACTGGAGGATTGATTCATGAAGCTGCTTACATTTTAAATCAATTAATTAGTGATAAGGATGTACTGATGTTTAAAACTTCTGGAATCAAAACCAAATCAAAAGAATACAAATCAACTGGCAAGCCATTTTTTAATATAGAAAAAATTATAGTACTTGTGAATCAGGAAACTGCATCTGCAGCTGAATTAATGGCAGCAGCCCTTCAGGATTTGGATAGAGCAATTATCATAGGTACTCCGACATTTGGTAAATCAACTGTTCTTGAGCAATTCAGCTTAGGAGATGGATCGGCTATAAGATTGGCTGTAAGCAGATTTTATACATATTCTGGAAGGTCCATTCAAAAAAATTATAAGAATTCAGATGAAGACTATTTCCTTGGGCAATCAGGACAGAAGATGGATTCCATTTTTTATTCACTTAAAAAGAAAAAAATAGTTTCACGTCAAGGTGTTATTCCTGATTTTGTCATTCCAATAAATCAAATGAAAAATGCTGCACAAGATTCATTACGTGAACTTGCAGATTACATTATCGGAAAAAATTTCTTTCATTTTAATTCTTTGATAAAAAATAATCCGGATAACATAAATACAAATGAAAAGCTTACCCAATTCATAAAAAGTGAGATTATAATTAAAACGAATTCTAAAGGATCATCAGAATTAGAAGAAGAATGCAAGTACGCATTAGCAAGTTGGTTTTTTAGTAATGAACTTGAGCAACGAATGAGATTATTAAATGATGAATGTCTTGAAAGAGCAATTAAAGTATTGAGGAATTAGGGAGTAATTGTTAAATGGTTAAATTGTTAAATGGTTAAATTGTTAAATGGTTGCATTGTTAAATTGCTTATTGCTCATTGCCAATTGCTTCTTTCTTCTTGCCTCTTTCCTCAAGTGCGCACGTACACCAATTCTCCATCCGCTTCATATTTGACAATTACACTTGGTTCTCTTGGTGTAGTATCGTTTTGGCGGAACCTGACAACGTAATCAACTGAAGAGAGAATCTCAGAACTGATCTCACCAAAAGTAGAAGGAGGAGCCTGGTCAGCCAGATTGGCTGAACTTGAAATCAAAGGCATTTGAACACCTGCAATGAGCAATTTACAAAAAGGATCTTCACAGACTCGTATGGCAATCGAACCATCTTTTGCGGGTATTGACGGATCCAGATTTTTTGCTTGAGGATATATTACAGTAAGAGGGCGAGTATGATAACCCATCAATGTCTCTACCCTGGGATGGATGCTTTTAATATACTGTTTTAACATAGGTATTGAATCAACCAGTAAAATCATAGATTTTGAACGTGGCCTTTTCTTGATTTCAAAAATCCGTTCAATGGATTCTGGAAATGTAATCAAACAACCTATTCCCCATATTGTATCCGTCGGATACAATATCACTTTCCCTTCATTTAACAGTTTTACAACGTGTCGGGCTTCTTCTTCTAAAAGGTACATTTTAAAGGCTTTTGATGTTGATACTTAGGCTATTAATTCTCGTTTGATCTGTTTAAACCTCATTAAATTTGTGGCTTCAAGTGAGCCAGTTAGCTGCTTTTCCTGAATTAGGTGGAAAATTAATAACCAATGAACGAGATATTACGTTAATGCAGGTATATTTTCAAATGCGAATATTCTCTCTTTTAATCATTACAACCACTTGGTTTATATCAATTGGTGCAATCGAGGCCAAGCACATTATTGGCGGGGATATGTTTTATAAATGTATACGAGTTGACACGGTGGCAAAAAGAGTTAATTTCCGGGTTACTCTAAAAATGTATAGGGATTGCAGTAATCTTCAGGGTGCTCCGTATGATGAATCTGCGCAAATTGGCATTTATGAAAAGCTTCCAAATGGCAATTACCGTATTGTAAGAGAACTTACAGTCAACCTCACTAAACCAATAAAATCTATTGATCCTGCAACAAGCAACCCTTGTTTAATAGTACCTCCTTCAGTTTGTGTGCAAGAAGGGATTTATGAATTTTCAACTGGGGATCTGCCCATAATTCTAAATTCGTATTATATCGCTTATCAACGATGTTGCAGAAATGAAACGATAACAAACATAAATCTACCCGGAGATTCGGGAGCGGCCTTTACTATAGAAATTACTTCGGAAGCTCAACGGAATTGTAATAACAGTCCTCAATTCAAGAATTTTCCTCCGGTCGTCATATGTGTAAACTATCCTTTGAATTTTGATCATTCCATTACCGATACAGAAGGAGATAGCGTGGTTTATGAATTTTGCGCACCTTTAACAGCAGGTGGTCAAGATGGTACTGATAATGGGCGATTTACCTGCAATGGGGTGACTCCAAGTCCTTCAGCTTGTCTTCCTCCATTTGCCCCTGTAAATTTTAAATCACCGCTGTATTCGGTTGGTACTCCTCTAGCAGGTAATCCAATAGTTACCATAGATCCAATCACCGGTTTGATTTCAGGGAAACCTACTCTTCAGGGACAATTCGTGGTGGGTGTTTGTATACGGGAATACAGGAATGGAATATTGTTGACGGAAACAAGAAGGGATTTTCAATTTAATGTTGCTTTTTGTGAACCCAAAGTATTTGCAAAGTTGCAATCCGATTCTGTCATCAATGGTTCACGTTTTGTGGTGAATTCTTGTGGAAATAGCACGATCGATTTTACTAATTTAAGCACAGACGAAAATTTTATAACTAGTTATAATTGGAAATTTAATATCCAGGGTGTGGATCAAATTATCAATACAAAAAATGCACGCTTTACTTTTCCTGTATTGGGCACATATACTGGTAAAATGATTTTGAATGAGGGAACTCCTTGTTCTGATTCTGCAGATATCAGTGTGAATATTTTCCCGGGTTTGAATGCAGATTTTGATTTTACATATGACACTTGCATTGCCGGTCCTGTTGTATTCAAAGATAAATCAATAAGTGGTAGCGGAACTTTAACAAATTGGAATTGGAACTTTTCAAATGATGGAAACTCTATAGTTCAAGATCCGAACTTTGTTTTTAATACACCCGGTAATAAACAAATCAATCTTCAAATTACGGATATTAATAAATGTAAAGCAGATACAACCAGATCAATTTTATATTATCCGGTACCTCCTTTGTTAATAGTAGATCCAAGTGCTATTGATGGTTGTACACCTTTAAAAGTTTGTTTTAATAATCTTTCCATTCCAATTGATACGACCTATAAAATTGTATGGAATTTTGGAGATGGAAACACTTCAAATAAAATTTCTCCATGTCACACTTATACAACTGAAGGTTTATTTTCTGTAAAACTGGAGCTGACCTCTCCAATTGGATGCTATACATTTCGGGATTATCCAGCTTGGATTTCAACCAGGCAATCCCCCGATGCTGATTTTACTTTTACTCCAGATCAGTTGAATTCTTTACAGCGCACTGCAAGATTTCTCGACCTTTCCAGTTATGCACATTCAAGAGAATGGTCCTTTAATGATCGGGATAAATCACTATTTGTAGCAATTGACCATACATTCAGAGATACCGGATTACAAAAAGTCATGTTAGTGGCCATTAGCAATAATGGATGCAGGGATACATTGATAAAATTTATCGACCTCGAACCCAAAGTAACCTTGTTCATGCCCAATGCCTTCACTCCGAATGGCGATTCGAGTAATGATAGCTTTAGTGGGGTGGGCGTTTTTGAAGGTATGAAAGACTTTGAATTGACCATTTGGGATCGCTGGGGAATGCAATTATTCAATTCTTCTGATCCGCTGACAGGGTGGAATGGTAGTCTCGAAAATAATGGTCCGGATCTGCCTAATGGAGTCTATGTCTATTTGGTCAAATACAAAACACCCAGGGATAAAGTGGTCGAAATCAAGGGGTTTGCTACACTAATTCGATAATCCATACAATTTCTTTCAAGATTTAGCTAAATTCAAGGGTTCGTGTTATCTTTGCCACTCTTTTTAAAATACCTAAATATTTAGCCATGGAATTGATGAAATACGTAGAAACCCAGTTGATGGACATATCCCGAATTCCTCCGTTTTCTTCAGGCGATACTATTATTATCAGTTATAAAATTATAGAAGGTAACAAAGAGCGTATCCAGGATTTCAGGGGGGATGTTATCAATATTCGGGGTGAAGGCAAAAACAAAACATTCACAGTTCGAAAAGTATCCAGTGGAATCGGCGTAGAACGTATTTTTCCATTTTCTTCTCCGAATATTTCTGAAATCAAAGTGATTAAAAAAGGTAAGGTAAGAAGAGCCAAATTATTTTATCTGCGTGATCTCTCCGGTAAAAAAGCAAGAATCAAAGAAAAGAATCTACCAGTGAAAGATGATTCAAAAAGTGAAAAGTGAAAAATTAAAGATTGTAAATTAATTTTTCATAAACAACAATTCACAATTCACAATTCACAATTCACAATTCACAATTCACTTTTCACTTTTTACTTCTTCCGTCGGTATTATCTCAACCAAAGACTGTGCATTTACAGCTTTTATGGATTTAAAAATTCTGCTGAATTCAATATTCTTTTCTTTAGTCGATGCATCCAATTGAATAACTCGTCCATCCATGCTGAGTTCAATAGGAAGTTCCAGTTTTTCTTCTATGGATTCCAGTTTGTATAAAATGCGTGTTCTTCCACCATCTACTTGTACTTTAATTTTAACTTTAGGTAATTCTGCTTTGCGGAAATATTGATTAAAGAATGGGGTAAAATCTTTTTTTGTATACTCATTGACATAATTGAAAAAATCTTCGCTGTCAATATTTTTATATTTGTATGTATTATAAAATCCTTTGATCAGCTTAAACCAGGTCGTATCATTCTTTATAGCGAATCGCAATGTTTGCAATATCCAGGATCCTTTGTAATACATATCTGTATCGGGAAATCCTTCGAAATTTACTCCTCTTGGTCCTAGCAATGGCATAGTGTTTCGGATAAGTGATCTTTGGTAATCCAGATAACGCAGTGCGGCTTTTTTGCCGAAAAGATACTCAACATACAAGTCTTCCATGTAAGTAGTGAAACCTTCGTGTATCCACATATCTGCATGATCATTACACGAGACAGCATTTCCAAAGTATTCATGTCCGCTTTCATGGATGATGATGTAGTCAAAATTAAATTCATCAGGTATGCGCCCACCGAGATAACCTCTTTGAAAACCATTCCCATAAGCAATGGCACTCTGATGTTCCATGCCTAAATAAGGGGATTCAACTAATGCATAACCATCATTCCAAAAAGGATATTTGTCAAAATAGTGTTCGTATGCTTCTAGCATTTTTTTGACTTGCTCAAAATGATTTCTTGCTTTCTCTTCATTTTCTTTCAAAACATAATAGTCCAATGCAAGCATTGATCCATCCTTGGATTTGTATTGATCATTGAAATGAACATAATCACCTACATACAAACTCACATTGTAATTATTGATCGGATAACTTACTTTCCAATGATAGGTTTTATTTTTTTTCTCATCTTCAGTCACCTTATCAAGGTTGCCATTTGAAATAGCCATCAATTCTCCAGGAACTGTGATATGGATATTCATTCCTTTTTCGGGTTCATCGGACAGATGATCTTTATTTGGCCACCATAAGCTAGCCCCCGTACCTTCACA
>JAYVIT010000474.1:0-5109 GCA_043769965.1 Saprospiraceae bacterium | reverse complement strand
GGTGACATTTCCATTATTGTTGGTTGCTAGTTATGTTTTTAAAGAAAAAGTGAAGGCATCATTTCAAAGAGTGCGCACACAAGTTGCAAGAATGAATGCATTTTTACAAGAGCATATCAGTGGTATTAAAACAGTGCAAATATTTGCCGCTGAAAAAAGAGTTTCTAATAAATTCAGAGATATCAATAGAGAATACACCCAGGCTAATCTCGATGGAATATTTTATTATGCTGTTTTTTTTCCGGTGGTGGAAATCATTTCTGCTGCATCTCTTGGATTTATGGTTTGGTGGGGTGCCCAGGGTGTATTGGAAGGAATGGTTACTATTGGACAATTGGTTGCATTTCCAATGTATCTATCACGCTTGTTCCAACCTGTTCGCACCTTAGCTGATAAATTCAATACCCTTCAAATGGGCCTCGTAGCAGGCGGTCGCGTCTTTGAAATTTTGGATAATAAAGAAATTACTCCTGATACAGGTCACATCAAATCCGGAAAACTCAAAGGTGATTTAGAATTTAAAAATGTATCATTTAGTTACAATGGTCAAACCGAAGTATTGAAAGATGTTTCATTCAAACTCGAAGAAGGAAAAACACTCGCAATAGTTGGCAGTACAGGCTCAGGCAAGACCAGTATCATAAGTCTCATCAACAGGTTGTATGAAATAGACAAGGGAAGCATTCGAATTGCAGATCACGACATCAAAGAATATAATATTGAATTTCTGAGAAACAGAATAGCTGTTGTCTTACAAGATGTATTTCTTTTTCAGGGAACCGTGATGGAAAATATGACACTCAAGAATTCACAGATCACATTAGAAGAAGTCATAGAAGCTTCGAAAGTCATCGGTGCTCATGAGTACATTATGAAATTACCCGGAGACTATCATTATGTCCTCGCTGAACGGGGAGCAAACCTTTCCAATGGCCAAAGACAACTAATCTCTTTTGTCAGGGCTCTGCTTTGCAATCCCGATATTTTAATACTCGATGAAGCCACTTCATCTTTGGATTCCGAGACTGAATCTGTCCTCCAACATGCCATCGAAAAATTGATTGAAAAGAGAAGTTCGATTGTTATTGCACACCGGCTCTCCACGATCCAGCATGCCGATTACATCATGGCCTTAGAAGATGGTGTGATCGAAGAATTTGGCAGCCCCAATGAACTATTGTCTAAAGAGGATGGTTTGTACAAAAGTCTGTATGAAACCTATTTTCAAACAGTCGACGAGACATCCCGTTTTTGAAAAAATATTGAGCTTTACCAAATTAACATATTATTTTTTTATTTAATACATTATTTGCATTATATTTGCACGTCCATGAACACATTTAAAACATATGGTTATTCAAGCGGAAAGAACTTCACAGAAAGACTTTTGGGGAGTCTTATCTTCTTAATTTTCATTGCTGTGTTGTTCTATTTGTTCTTTCAACTTTACAAATTCCTGTGGTTTGCTTCACCCCTATTTTTGATCATCGCTTTTATTCTCGAGCCCAAGGTGGTTTTTGCATATTTCAAAAATATATGGGTACAGATCAGAGAGAATTTTTTAGCCGGATTGCTGAATGCAATAATTAATGTAATTGGATTTCCATTTGTTAGTATCGGACTTATATTTAAAGCCTGGGTCTATAAAAAATTCGGCCGATTAAATGAACAAATGAAACAAGATCACTTTGAGGAAAAATACACTCCTTATGAAGAAATGGATTTCGAAAGCAAACCTAAAAATCAATCCAGACAAAATTCTCTTGCAGATGGACGCTATGATGATTTATTTGAATAAAGGGTACATCCAATAAACATCAGTGACTATACTTTCTATTTTTACCATACTCTTTTCTTTATTTTATATTATACTCATCGTTTACCTAATCTATCATTGGAACAGGATACGTGCAATGGAAGAATATAATGTATCCATAACACCATTTGTCACAATTGTCATCTCCGCACGAAATGAAGAGGACCATATTATTGAATGCATACAATCCTGCCTGAATCAAAATTATCCAAATCATTTATTGGAAATAATCGTCGTCGATGATCAATCCGAAGACAATACTTATGAATTGGTTGAATCCATTGAAGATCCACGATTGTTATTGATGAGACTTGGAGTGAATCGCCGCACAACTATAAAAGGCTCTAAGAAAAAAGCATTGGCTTATGGAATCAATCATGCGAAAGGCGAAATTATTTGCACAACAGATGCAGATTGCATAGTTCCGGAAAATTGGGTAAAAACTCTGGTAGGATATTTTTCAAATCAGAGTATAAAATTTGTTTCAGGTCCTGTGAAAATAAAGGAAACCAAAAATTTTATTAACCGCTTTCAGAGTATGGACTTTAGTGCGAATGGTCTTGTGAATGCTGCCGGCATACATACAAAACAATTTTACCTCGCTAATGCAGCGAATCTTGCTTATCGTAAAGCAGTATTCCTGGAAGAGGATGCATTTGAAAATAATTACAATATTGCATCAGGTGATGATGTGTTTCTGTTGGAGAAAATCAGATTAAAATATCCATATGGAATTGCTTTTGCAAAATCCCAGGAAGCCATTGTTGAAACCAGAGGGCTGACTGAATGGTCATCCTTCATCAGCCAACGATTGAGATGGGCCGGTAAAATGAGTATTGTGAAAGACTGGAATCTAAAAGTTCTACCAGCATTCGTATGGATACAACGGGTATCGCTTTTTGCATTATTCATTGCAGGGATATTACAATTCAATCTAATTCTACTCATGATTTCTTTTTCATGTTTTATGATGCAGTGGCTGGTTGATTTCATTTTGCAAATGGACGCATGCCGTTTTTACAAAATCAGGAATTGGGAAATTTGGTTTATACCCACTGCTTTTCTGCATAATATTTATTTCATCTTACTGGGTATCTTATCTTGGTTGCCAATCTCGACGGATTGGAAAGGAAGAAGAGTATAATCCTAAGGTTAATATAAATATTTTTAATTCCAGCCCGTCCAGGCAGGCGAGCGTTAATCCCTGTCTGAAAGAGGCAATAATATTCGAAATCCAGCTTGATGTAGTCAATTTTTCTTTGAAGAAAATGAATAATGAACACAGATTAACGAATGATGAATTATGAAGTGAAGAGAAATAAAAAGCCAATCTAAATTAAATTTCTCTAAAGAAAATTAATGTGACCCGTTTTTAGATTTCCATTAAGCTCTTTGTGCTTACTTTTGCAAAATGTTCGACTATAGAGGATTCATCATTATCATTTGTTTGTATTGCATATCCTGTGCAAACATCCAGGGAATTAGTGGTGGACCTGAAGATAAAAAACCACCTGTACTTGTAGAACACAATTCCAGCCCCAATTATCAGGTCAATTTTAAAGATAAAGAAATTGTACTGGCTTTTGATGAATGGATAAAAATGGATAACCCTTTTGGAAATATCAGCATTTCTCCACCTACAGAATTTCCAGTTGAATACAAACTAAAAGGAAAGCGGGTGATCATTCAATTTGATGAAAGGGAACAATTAAAAGAAAAAACAACCTATACCATTCAATTTGGTGAAAGTATCAAAGACATCACTTCCGGAAATGTGCAACGTACTTTGCGCTATGTATTTTCAACCGGGGATTTTGTCGATTCACTAATCATTCGGGGAAAAGTAGTTGACGGATTTACCAAAAAATCAAAAGATAAAATATTGGTGAGTTTATATAAATTATTGGATGATACAGCATTTCAAAAAATAAAACCATTTTACTTTAGTTGGACAGATACAGCGGGACGATTTGTGATGGAAAACTTAAGTCCCGGTACTTATAATTTATTTGCACTTGAAGATAAGAATCAAAATTATTTTTTCGATCAAACCAATGAAGCTTTTGCTTTTTTACCGCAATCCATAGAAATTAGCGACTCATCGATCCAAGAATTTTTATTGAATGTATCAACAGCATCCATCCCATTACTCATTAAAGACCGAAAAATAAAACCGGGTGAAATCAGATTCTATTTTAATGCAAAACTATCCCGGTTTAAATTGAATTGTGATATTCACGATTCTATTAAATATGTCAATCTAAAAGACAGTTTATTAGTCTGGAATTATGGTAGTCATGAAGCAAACTGCATCCTGGATTATGAAAATAAGAAAGACACATTCAAAGTTCAGTCCTTCGAATTGCCATTGAATGATTCAATAAAAATTATACGATTGGATAAGACCTTGCTTAAACCAGGAGAGCAACCAACGTTTATAATGAATTATCCGATTGTCAATATCATCAAGGATAGCCTCCAGTTATTGGATAGTTTTTCAATGATTAACAATATAAAATTGGACAGCTCGGACCCCAGAATATTTCATCTCTCAGGCGACTTCCCACTAAACAATCAACATAAACTCGTGATTCAAGAAAATGCTGTACAGGGATTGCATCACACAACCAATCAAAGTGATACCTTTGCGTTCAGGTATCTGGACAAGTCTTCACTTGCCCGTTTGAATTTAAATATAGAAAATCTTCAATTGAACTTACCGTATATTTTTCAGTTATTGAATGGTGAAATTGTAAATGCAGAATTCAATTTTGAAGCAACAGAACCCAATAAAAAAATGTTCTTCAATAATTTGTATCCGGGAAATTATAGGGTACGATTGATATATGATATAAATAAAAATGAAAAATGGGATCCGGCAGATTATGTAAATAAAATACAAGCAGAACAAATCTGGTATTTTGATTTACCTGATTTGAGAGCGGATTGGGATGTCGATGTCAGTATAAAATTATAAGATGAAATTGCGTACAGATAATCTGGTTAAAAGATATGGAGCACGTACTGTGGTCAACGGAGTTTCCGTAGAAGTCAATGAAGGAGAAATCGTCGGACTCCTGGGACCAAATGGTGCCGGAAAAACAACCACATTCTATATGATGGTAGGTTTTATTACTCCTAACGAAGGTTCTGTTTATCTCGATGAAAAAGAAATCACCAGAGATGCGATGTATGTAAGAGCAAGAAAAGGAGTTGGTTATTTACCACAGGAACCCTCTGTATTTAGAAAGCTCAGCGTGGAAGACAATATCAAAGCGATTCTTGAAATGACT
>JAYVIT010000473.1:0-3293 GCA_043769965.1 Saprospiraceae bacterium | reverse complement strand
CAGAACATCAGGTGCAATGAATTCAATCGAAGCTTCCACTTCACAAGTATTATTGCCATTGGTATAAATTACTTTAACGGTGTATATACCGGATCCTCTTGCTTTTGCCTGCAATCCATTTTGTGACAAAATGGTACCTACATCAGTTGACCATTCATAGCGGATATTCGGACCTGCCGAAGAACCAATTGCAGTTAGATCAAATGGATCAGAAGAACATTTTGGTTTTACAATAATATCAATTTTTGCAATCAGGTTTACAATTTCTACCATCACATCATCCATGTCTACGCACTTTTCATACAATGCAATATCATCTATTGCAAAATCATTTCCCGCTCGTATGCCGGAAGTTTCACTGATGCATAATGTAGTTGATGTAGATGTTGCCGTGAAAGATACAACAAATAGTTGCCAGTCACACAATTGGCCTGCCTGAGTTGCACCAATTTGATTTCCATTCAATTTGACATTGAGTTGTGCAATATTGGTAGGATAAACGGACATGCTCCAGAATTCAAATTGATACATTCTGCCGACAACAGTTGTTACAGTCTGACACCAACAGTTTGTTCCTGCAGTGGGATGACCATTGAGAAGCAACATATTTCCGCTTCCTGTGGTGTGATCTCCGCATGAACTGAATCCACCATTCCACGTTGCAGGATTTGTTGCAATAAAATATTCGCCTTCCGTTGTATTTATAGTATTGTAGGTATAGCCTGTACTAAATCCTGTATTGCCGGATTCAAAAGCGCCATTGATGATGAGGTTTACTGTTGACAATCCTTCGGCAGTCAATCTATAAGTGTATTTACCCGGATTTTTATTCGTCACAATCGGATCCAAAATATTGGCATCACTAAGCCCATTAGCAGGAGTCCAATAAATTTTTGAATAGCTGCCTTGTACAGTACCCTGAAGTTGTAGAACTTGGCTGGGATCACAAGTGAAGTTATCAGGTCCGGCATCTGCATCAATTCCTGTGCATTGAGAAAATACTACGTTATGAAATCCAAGCAGACTAATCACAAAAAGAGATAAACACTTTAATCTGTACTGAAAGATCATACTTTATATAGTTGAGATAAATTTAATGCAAACAAAATACAAGTGTAAGATACGAAATGCTAAGGGTGTATAGCAATCAAAACAAGAGCTGCAGGCGGGACCCCAACAGGATTGTTGGGGAAGCAACCCTCGGGTTCTGATTTGGCGTTTGACCTGAAGGCGGGACGCCAGCAGCAACCCTCGGGTTCTGATTTGGCGACCCGCCAAATCCTGGGTTCTGGATTGGCGTCTCACCAATCCCCTCTGGTTCTGGATTGGCGTCTCACCAAATCCACAGGTTCCGGATTGGCGTCTCGCCAATTCTTGTGTTCTTTAGAAGTCTCGCCAATCCTATTCGGTTCTCCAATTTTCAAATTATTGAAGATTATGTGTTCATTAAATAAATGAACAAGCTCATTAAATAAATTAGTTAATCATTTATCCGGTTTTTATTTTTTCAATTCATCAATTCTTATTTATTTTCAAAAATTTCAATAAAATGAAAACTGAATAGAAGAGTAGGTTCCAGAGGGGAGCAATCTGTAGAGGATATTTTATTAACACAAATTTGAATAAGCTATGAGTTTTCAATATGAATACAGGGAAACCTATTATTGCACATACACCATACAAGACTGGAATCATCTATTGGAGAATGAAGGATGTAAACAGATCATATCAGATGCTTTCAATTATTTTGTATCAAAGAAATATTGTTACATCCTTTCATTCGTAATCATGTCAAATCATCTTCACTTTGTCACTCAATTAATACCTCCATTTAATATTGAAGATCTCAATTTTAAATTCAGATCTTTTACAAGTAAAGAACTATTAAAATGGATAATGATTCATGATCCGGATGTATCGAATAAATACATTTCAAACAGAATGGACAGAAAATTTCATATCTGGAAGCAAAAACCGCTTTGTGTTGAAATAGTCTCACAAAAATTTATGGAAAAAAAACGGATTATATACATATGAATCCGGTTTATGCCAATCTGGTTGATGATCCGATTTTATATGAGTGGTCTTCAGCACGTTTTTATGAAACTTAGTATTCCGGTCGATTTAAATTTTTGGAAGTACACGATGATTTTTGAGATTTCAAGTTCGACTGCGTTAAGCTGCTGACGGACCCCAACAGGATTGTTGGGGCAGCAACCTACAATCGCATTAAGCAGTAGGACTGGAATTAATAAATTTTTACCCTGAATTAATTAACAAACAACTTAATTCGATAGGTTTAACAATCTTGTTACACTGCTATCTACAAAATTGAAAAAAGATTAATATTTTTCGAATTAATTAAAATCCATTATCTTTCCTAGGTTTACATAACTGCATTAATCAATTGAACTATGAATAAAATTCTCATTATACTTTTGGCATTGATGTTTTTGTTGGTGACTTTGCTGAATGCACAAACTACAATAAGTGCTGGTGGAGGTCAGGGATCAAGTATTGCTGGTAAAGTGGACTATACAATTGGTCAGATTGGATATAGTAATTATTCAGCTTCTACTGGTCGTATTAATGAAGGTGTGCAACAGCCCTTTGAAATTTTAATCCTCAAAATAGGAAACTCAGATGACCCAGAATCTCCTATTATTTATCCAAATCCAACTTTTGATAAAGTATATATAAATTTAAGAAGTTTGGATGAAGCTGTTTTTTATGAAATCATTAATTTGGATGGAAGAATCCAATTAGCCAATAAAATAAAAGATGCGATAACAGAAATATCTATGAGTGATTTACCTAAAAATATTTACCTACTTAAAATATATAAAAGTAAAAATAAATTTACCACGTTTAAATTAATAAAGATAAACTAATCATGAGAATCAATTTAAGTTGCCTGCTTCTGTTTTTATTTGGAGGAACAGTTTTTGCACAATCTCCACAAAAAATGAGTTACCAGGCTGTGGTCAGGAAAAACGATAACAAATTATTAGCGAACAGTCCGGTAGGAGTTCGTATCAGCATACTTCAGACTGCTATTAATGGACTAGTTGTTTATGCAGAAAGGCATACCACTTCAACCAATGATAATGGACTTGTCACCTTGGAAATTGGATCTGGCACAGTATCTCAAGGAAATTTATCTGCAGTTAATTGGTCTGCAGGTCCATATTTTATTAAAACAGAGTTTGATCCAAATGGAGGAACTACCTATAGTATTGCGTCGACTACTCAATTGCTCAGTGTTCCGTATGCTTTATTCGCGGAAAAAAGCG
>JAYVIT010000472.1:0-14352 GCA_043769965.1 Saprospiraceae bacterium | reverse complement strand
CCTACCGGTTTCAAACAGATTTCAAAAAGAACGGTACCATCAGCTAATGTCAATGGATCGCGACCAGCATCCCAGGTTATTCCAACTCCGGAACTATCTGAAAATGCTGCATAATTCTGTCCAAACAAGAGAGTAATAGCACCTGAGGTGAGACTTTCAAATTTGGCAACTGTTTTATCCCATCGCACAGCAAATTGGGCAGTTTGTATTGCTTTAAAATTTTTGGTTGTGATCTTGATGCATTTTACCACACCCTGAGGAGTGGTTTCTGTGGAAGCAATGAGCTCCAGGCTATCAGATTTTGGCGGAATAACCACACAACCTGAGCCGTTTATTTTGATTTTACCGCTGTTCGCAGTAAAAGGTACATTGTTGAAATTAAAATCGTAAGCTTCAATGGTCAATGGTTTGCTGGTCATACTCACGAAAGAAGAATCGCATTCTTTGCCTATGAGTTTGAATCGCAGGTTGAAAAGTTTAGTGCCGTTGGCTATGGTTTTACCACTCAAACCCGGTTCTGTCCAAACGAAAGTCAATTGACCATTTTTAACTGATGCACTACCAACATGTGTGGCCATTTCAACATCATAGACTAAAAAGAGAGGATTGTTGACATCCTGAATTTTTGCATAATCTACTATGGCTAAGACATTGGAGTCATAGTTGAATGAATATGACATCCCGCCAAGTTTGGCAAACCCGGAAACGACACTTACCGGTATGGTTACTGTATCATTTTTATTTCCAGAAATACTGCCAATCTGAAATAGCAACTGGCCATTGACAGCGAAATAAATTCCAAGGAAAAAAAGAGAAGAGATAATTTTTTTCATAGCTTACTGGATTTGGTATTAAAAAGGCTTTCCAAAACCGAATACAAATTTAATATGTGTTTAAGAATCTTTATAATGAATATTATTCTTTTTACTAATACAAGTCAACATTTCTAATGACTTTCTAAACTTTGGACTCAAATTTCTACCCATAAGGGAGAATATTTGAACTTTCTAAAAGCTTGTTTTGAGTTGAATATTTGACTTGATTGACAAAAGCGACGGGGTATTGCAGCAAAAATACAAATTCTTATCAATAATTGCCAATAAATTTCCAAATACAGGCTGTAGGCTTTTAGGCTATAGGCTGCCCCGAAGGGATCCCTACGGGATAGGTTTAAATTTCTGTTTTTTCTAAAGTTTAATGTTTCTCTTGTTCCCATAGTCTACAGCCTAATCTTCGAACAAGAAAGCCTGACCATGTCACCATGATCAGGCAATAACACTGCATTTACTCAATCCTTATCAACGGATAAGAACTAATCGTTTTGTATCTGTAAAATCTTCGGTATTCATTTGCATAAAGAATACACCGAATGTATTTAAGTCTGATTTTTTCACTTCAAATTCATGATAACCTTTTTCAAAGGCTTTGTTGAATTTGCGAATTACTTTTCCATTTATTTCATAAAAGATAAACTCCACTTCCTGATTTTTCGAAATCTCAAAACCAATTCTAGTTGATTCTGTGAATGGATTGGGTTTATTCTGATATAATATACTGCTTACATCCATAGGTTTCGCATTTGAATTTCTGATCTGGAATGAAATTGGATGAACTCTCAAATCTCCATCATAAGATTCTGCATTCAGTAAGCTTTCATCAAGACTGATGCACTCTGAAATCTTAGCTTGTTTGTTTGATTTGATGATCAGCGTAAACAAAGGCTTTGATGGATCTAATGGTTCGTTGATTGATTCTGCAACAGAAAATAGAATTGCATTTGATGTAATGTTGTAATCATCTTCATCCATTCGGATTTGTCCTGATTGAACACTTATGGATTGCATAATTTCTGAATTAAAATTCAAAGCAAATTGCATTCCTTCAAAATACATTCCTTCAGAAATATAAACGGGGATCCGTTGTTCAACTCCAGGTATCAGGTCATCTTCAAGGCTATACAATTGCGTTTGAACACCTGATCTTCCACTCAATGTTTGCAAATTTCCTGCATCCGCATCAAAATTGACATCTCCCATTTTTATTCCATAGAAATCAGCATTAAATTGATTTCTGTTGATCGCATTATAACTGATTGTATGTTGGAATCCACATGGTTGTGCAGGTGTTGGAATGACACTTCCGACCGGAACAAATTTCCAAGATTGACTTTTTGAAAATGCATTTATTTTACCAAGTATCAATCTTCTTATTTCAGAAATATCTGATGCTGTAATTGTACAGTTTTCGTTGACATCTGCTGCAAGATATTTGAATGGTGAATCCAAAGTTTGCAATCCCAGGATATGTCTCTGAATTAATACGATATCCGCTGTGCTTACTCCTTTGGTAAATTCAATATTGCGTTCTACCTTCACATTGTATGTTTTTCCAGTGGTCAAATTCGGAAATGTAAAATTTCCATTCTGATCAGTGTATACTGAGTTAGTTCCTACAGGACTAAGTCTTTCCCAACTTACGATTGCATCCTGAATTCCTTTATTATTCATCGAAGCAATTTTTCCTCCAACAATAATACCTGTTGGACAAACACGATTTGGATCTTGAATTTCTAATGTAGCTTCGCAATAATCTGAATTACCTGCAAGATCAACCACATAAATTCGAAGAATATTTTTTCCAATACTTGAGCAATCAAAAACTATTGCTGGTTCGAAGTGTCCATTCACCAGGAAGTAATATTTCAAACTATCTTTAGGTGTACAATTATCATCACTGTTCAGGTTAAAATCTTTCGCCCAGATTTCTATATTTTGAGTGCTTGGCATTACAGTAGTTACAATCTGTCCTATACAATATGGAGTTGGTTTTTTACCATCTCTTACTGTCAATAAGAATGTGCATACAGATTCATTGTTACAAGCATCTTTAACTCTGAATTTGATTTTATGAATGCCTATTGGATAAACTCCGGAAGCATCTTTACCTGGTCCACTAAAACCACCATCAATTGATCCGTTGTTATTGATATCCACTTCGTGATACCAGGTCAATAAAGTAGAATCTGTACAATCATCTATCGCAGATCCGATGAGACTTACCTGACCCTGACAACCAGGTCCAAATACATCTACGGTACGATCTAAACAACTGGTCTGAAATGTAGGTGGAACAAAGTTCATAACTTTTATAACCTGTGTCCATGTCCAATATCCATATGTAAACGGATCATTAGGATTGTAAACACACCAGTCTATGATGATCCATTTTCTCAATATCTTCAAACACGCATCCGGATCTAAAGTAAACACGAGATCCTCATAGGTTTGAATTACGTTAGAACATTTATCAGCTCCGGTAATTATTGGTTTGCCTGTAATATCAGGTGTCAATTGTGGCTTGGTTAAACAAGTTGTTGTATTGGTATAATCAAGTGGCCATTGCACTTGTATATTCTTTGGAGTAAAATCTATGATTCGTATTGTCTGGGTACAAGTAGAAGTCAGTCCTCCTGGATCAGTTACATCAAATCTTCTGAAAATCCTACCGTTGTTGCATTTCAAATCATAGGTTACCGTTTCTTTTATTGTAACTCCACAACCATCGTATGCATATCCATCTATAGGTTGACCCTTAAAAACTACATATGGATCATTTATAACAATTGCTTTACGGTCTAAATAATTTTCACGCACAGTACCGAATACATCAAGATCTGTAAAATCAAATTCACATGAAACGGTAATATCCGGAGGACATACAATTACCGGTGGTAATTTATCTTGTACTTCAATTTCAACCATACATGTATTGCTGTTGCCATGGATATCCCAAACTCTCATGGATACCATCAGGGTTTTTCCAATATCTGCACAACAGAAATAAACATAAGGTCCAAACTGATCACCATTTGGTGTATTACAAGGTACACCATTGTCCATGCGTTTTGTTTCGAATCGGAGAACACCGCAATTATCTATTGATCGATCATCAAAAGTGTAGGCTTCAACTTTAGCTGTTCCATCAATTGTCAGTGTGACAACCGTTTTCTGATCGCAAACTGCAATTGGTGGTACTTTATCTTCAACTGTAACTTCTGTAGCACAATCTGTAAAATTGCCGCATTCATCTACTACGTGAAACACGACCCAGCTGGTACCAATAGGTAAGCCAGTAATTCTATATAATCCATTTGACAATTTAGTGACATTAGCACTTGAAGTTCCTTCAAATGTTGGCGTACCATTTGGAGAAACTATTTTATATCCAACACTTATAGTTACTTTAGAACACTCTTTGATTATTGTAGGTGGAGCAATAATAGCAGTACCGGTGCAAGTCCAAACATCTGTACTGATCGTAATATTTGGTGCGCAAGCCACGATAGGGCCTCTATCATCCAAAAATTTAATCACCTGATAATGGATAAAAATGTTTTGTCCTGCAGGTCTGCACCAATCAATATAGGTCCACTTTCGCAATACTTTGAAAGTATAAGGACATACTGGTATTAATTGGTCCTCATAGGTAAGTGCAACTTTGCATATACCCCAGGATGGATAAAGTATTTCTCCAGCATTTGTTGGTACTCCAGTTATATGTGGTCCAGGTATGGTGTCCACACAAATTTGTGAAAATTCCAATTGATTAAAAATGGTATCTCTTGGCCATTGAAAATTGAACGGATCATTCGGATCTATTTTTAAGAAATAGACACACTGCTCACATGTATCAGAATGATTCCCACTTGCATCAGTATAATAATAACTGATTGTTCTTTTACCAGCGAACAATGAATCGCAATGATATTTATCAGTTATATCTGATATCACATGCCTGGTTACAGCTGAACAACTATCATATACAATAGGTGCAGGAATGACATAATTGGTTTGATTACAGTATACTCTGATAGGATCCGGGCATAAAATAATTGGTGGAAGTTTATCTTCAACAAGAATTGTACCCCAACAGGAATTTTGTCCTGCGAAGATCCCTACTGTCAAAGTTTTACCAATATGAATAGCCCTCACTGTATTATCAGGTATTGGTAATCCATTTGTACCAAGCACAACTACTTTATAGATGCAACCTGCAGTTGAATCTTCTAGGAGCATATCCGCTGTAATTAATGCGCTACAGTTTTCATCTAGTGAAACCTGTACTAAATTGTCACAGGCTAATGCACATTGTGATGACAATTTTCCGACCATCGAAAGCGAGAGAAAAGCGGATACAATAAGTATCCCTTTCCCTTTTCGGAACAGGTCATTGAAATGTGTTGTAAACGTTTCCTTCTTCATTTTTTTATTCGGTTTAAAGGATTGAAGTAATACATGTTTGTTATTATATAATTCCTCTTATTGAGACGAGCTCAACAAAAATGATTTATCAAAATATAAGATCTGGGGGATCAGCTAATCAGATTAAAATCGTATGCCACTTTGATCAAACCGGATGCATTTTTTACATTCAGTTTTTTCATCAGGTTCTTTCTGTGTACACTCACCGTGTCTTTGCTGATAAAAAGCATTGACGCAATATCCTTATTGGATTTTCCTTTGGCTATCAGTTCCAAAATTTCTTTTTCTCTTTTGGTCAACTGATATTTTGCATTGAACCTGTTCAGATTGATGGCCTGGTTACTTGGTTTTTTATCTGGATTTGTAATCTTGATATTTTTTCCAAGTACCATTTCACCGTCCATGACTGCTTCAATAGCTTCTGCCAATTCGGTAAGCTCAGTATTTTTAGAAAGATACCCGTCGGCACCTTTTCGCAAAGCTTCTCTCACTACTTTATCATCGGTATACATACTGACGCATAAAATTTTGAGATCGCCATGCATTTCTTTCAGTTTTGGTATCAAAAGGGAAGCATCAGCTTCGGCAAAATTCAGATCCAGGAAAAGCAAATCAACTTCATCTGGAGAAATCAACCTGAGCAATTCCTGCCCGTTCGTTGCTTCACCGACACATTCCAATGTGTACCTGGATTTGATTCGTTGCAGCAACAAAATGAATCCTTTTAAAAATAGCAGGTGGTCATCTGCGACTACGTAGCGAATCTTGTCCATGTGTAAAGTCCCGGCAATTCGTAGAACATATTACGAATAAGCAAAATAAGTGCCAAAAAGCTTTTTCACATTTCAGGTAGATGGGTAAACTGAGCTAAAAACTGAGGATTTTTAGAAAACAAGCTTACTTTTAATAATATATATATGGTTGATAAGTGTAATATGAAAAGTAAATATTTTAAAAAATAATTATAAGAAGGTGGACAATACTTGAAGAGAGACCATTGACCGCCGACGGCCGACCATTGAATTTGGATACGGAAAATGGATTGTAAACTATTGAAGGATAGATAATTAGGTTCGTGATCCTATTGATAATACTAATTATATCATAAACTACTCCCTTTTTCACAGCATTGAAGGTCGACTATGCTCTTAAATTTTATTCTCTCCCAACAGAATTGTTGGCACGGACTCTCCGCTAAGCTGCAACATTTTTTCATTCTTAAAGTATTGACTCCGCAGTCACTAATCTAAATCCTTGGGAATCAACTATTGACGCGGCAAATCCGGGTCTCAGGGACCAGGCTCCTGTTTCGCCTTTTTTATTAATAGCTATATAACCGACTTGAAATGGCTCTTTGGTTTTTATGGAAAGCAACCTTTTGGCAGCTTCTTTACAGGCTTTATCAGGATGCATACCATTTCTCATCATTTCGACAATGGAAAAAGCGCCGACTTTTTTAATTACAGATTCACCTAATCCTGTCGCAGTAGCTGCTCCAACCTCATTATCAACATATAAACCAGCACCTATTATGGGAGAATCTCCTACCCTTCCCCGCATTTTAAAGGCCAGTCCACTTGTGCTACAGGCTCCAGACAGGTCACCAAAATCGTCCAGTGCTAGTATACCTATAGTATCGTGCCTTTCAATATTGATAACAGGCTTATATTCTGATTTTACTTTCCACTCTTCCCAGGCCTTTTTTGCGTTTTCAGTCAATAAATTTTCTCTTTTAAAACCATTTTCTAAAGCAAACTGCAAAGCACCTGAACCTGCTAATATAACATGGGGTGTTTTTTCCATGACCATCCGGGCTACAGATACCGGGTGCATAATATCTTCAAGAAACACCACTGATCCCGCATCTCCTTTTTCATTCATAATGCATGCATCAAGTGTGACATGTCCTTCACGGTCGGGATATCCACCATATCCAACTGAAGTATCACTCGGATCTGCTTCTGGAACCCTTGCACCTGCTTCAACAGCATCAATAGCTTTTTTTCTCATTTCCAAAACTTTCCAGGCAGCATCTACAGCCTTGGTATTTTTCCAGGTTGCAATAACCAATGGTTTCCTGCCTTTTTTATGATCAAATACTTCTTGTAATAACTCAGGGACAGTCAATGCAAAAAGTCCAGCACCCAAGAAATTTCTTCTTTTTATCATTTGAGGGTATTTATTAATTGCCGCTTAAAGATAATGAGATTGAGGAGATTGGGGGAAGAGGGTAAGAGTGGAGAAAGGGAGCATGGTAGATGGGGAATCGGTGAAACAGTGAAACGGAAAAACGGTCAAACAATTAAAAAGAAAAGAAGATAAATAGACAATCGGTCTTTCAATCAGCCGGTTAATTCAAAATGTTAAATGTATTAATCATAAACCAACAAATTTTTTAATGAATAATAGTGAAATCTAACCTTGACTTTAGTAAATGCAATAAATATTTTTAGGGTTGAAAAATATAAAGATTTTATTACAATTGATTTTAATCAATTGTTTTCGAAGTCCAAACATTTTTCCATTTAGAATTGAATAGGTAATTTTTAGAAACTGGATATAATCAAATACCGGGAATTATTGAAAATTTGTAATCATATTCAATGCTTCAATTACAATTGATTGAAATCAATTGTAATTAAGAGGAAGTCTTGAAGCAGTTTGAAATTCTAATATAGATTCTACACTTGACTAAAGTCATTCATGAATTTCATCGTTGATTTCAAACTCATTAATCATGAATTGACTTTAGTCAAGGGGAAATTATTTCTGGGTTTCGTAGAATTAAGTATTTTCCGTTACAATTGATTTTAATCAATTGTTTTGGGAAGAAATTACAAAGCGAATTGAAAAACTTAAAAAAATTATTTGATGATCTTATTTTTTCCTAAATTACAATTGATTGAATTCAATTGCAATTCAGTTTGTGTTGTACTATTATTAAATTTCAAAATAAATTCTACACTTGACTAAAATCAAAAATGCACCCTAAGCCTTTTTATTAATTCAAATACTACTCGATGAAAATTGACCAGAGAATGTTAATTTGAACACATTATTCATCCATCATCCGTCGGCGGTCGGCGGTCGGTAGTCAATGGTCAATTCATTCTACAATAATCTCATCTGCAAATAACCACGACTCGCCACCTGCTCCTCTGTGCCATTCTGGTAACTTGCCTGGATTTTTTGCACGAATCCAAATGTATTTGCATTGGGTTTTTGTTCCATCAGCATTTTTAGGTTCGGTAAAAAATTCTTCTACTATTTTTTGTTCGGTTTGAATGGAAGTTTTAGTTTTAACCAAATCTATATTCTTATAATCCATACCATCTATTGAACATGAGAATTCAACTTCCTCCGGCATTAAAATCCAGGATTCTTGATCTTGAATAAACCGGATTCCGATATGTTTGATGTAACGCGGATTTTCAAATTCTAAATTAATCTTCATATCCTTTCCCTGATAGCCCTGCCATAATCCATCTTTATAATCATCACTTCCAATTAATCCATCTATTAAAGCATCTTTTCCACCAGCAGTATAATGATCCGCAAAATCAGTTTGCAAATGAAGCTTCATCCCTTTTGGTTTTGGAGAAAATTCAGCGAAACTCCATTCTTCTTTATGATTTGCAATACGGTGGCGAAAAAATAGTTTTGTTTTTTCTTTAATAATTAATGGGTCGTTGAATAATAGAAATTTATTAGAACTAGTATCAAAAGTATATACGATGGGATATTTTTGAATGGATGATAAAACAACCAGAGTGCTGTCATCAAAAACCCGCTCTCCTTTTTTCACAAATGGACTTATCACTTGATCAGAAGAGCGAATTCCGGTTGAATCATTGAATACTATTGGTTTAATACTTTTCTGTCCAAATACAAATTCCAAATGGTCCCCTGGATGAACCTGAAATCTTGGTGATTGGCTTTTACCATTAATTTTAAAATCACTAACTTGATTGGTTCCCGATTTCTGTTCTGCAATTATTGTAATTTTTTTCTGATTTGGAATTTGAATGCTTACTTTTTCAAAAGATGGATACCCCAAATAATAATGAGCATCAAAAGGATTTACAGGATAAAATCCAAGGGCACTAAAAACATACCATGAAGACATTTGTCCACAATCTTCATTTCCGATCAAACCATCCGGAGTATTTTTATAAAAATCATTTTTTATTTTTTGTACCATTTGTTGCGTTTGCAACGGCGCACTATAATCATACAAGTAAGCCATGTGATGACTCGGTTCATTTCCGTGAGCATATTGGCCAATGAGACCGGTCACATCAGGCAATAGACGTCCGGACATATCGGATTCCGTCATAAATAAGGAATCCAATCTCCTTCGAAAATTTTCCACACGACTTATCTTTGGAGTTGTCAACGAAAACAAATTAATCAGACCAGTGATATCATGATGTGCTCCAAATAAATACTGATATGCATTGGCTTCGGTATAATGATGATTTACTTCCTTCGGATTGAATATTTTTGAAAACGAATTGTTTAATTTATATTGAAAGAAACCCGTTTGTGGATTGAATAGATTTTTATAAACATCCGGATGATATGGAGTACCTGTTAAACAACCAATGGATCTGGCTGCAGCAAAGTCAACACTATTTTCAATGGTTTTAGACACGGACTCAGATTCTTCTTTAGCAGAAATAAATCCTTTTTTCATAAACTTCATTCCTGAATTGGTACCATTCAGTATTGAATTGGTGATCGCTTCTTTTGCCAATGCTGTATCAAAATCAAATTGTTTGTGATGAAATGCATTTGCAATAACCGGTATTGCGTGATTGCCGATCATGCACCAGGTTTCGTTGCCTGCCAGCTCCCAGACAGGAAGGTGACCACATTCCTGATATTGCCTCAAAAATGTACGAATGAATTTTGAATTGAATTCAGGATAAATCCATTGATACAATGGATGCGTAGATCTATATGTATCCCAAAGTGAAAATACCGTATAATGATCATCAGCAGTCGTTGAATGAATTTTCATATCCATCCCGCGATACCTGCTATCCGCATCCTGAAATAAACTCGGGTGAATCAGGTTATGATAAAGTGCTGTATAGAAAATTATCTTTTCATCATTTTTATCATCTTGAATCTGAATTCTGGATAAAAATTCATTCCAGATATTCTGAGTACCTTTTACTAATTTATTAAAATTAAAATCATTGAATTCGGATTTGATATTTTTATCTGCACCAGAGGCATCCACCGCAGATATCGCTACATGAGCGAATAAATCTTTACTTCCATTATCCTGAAAGTACAAAACCATTTTCAAAGAATCATCGCTGAATTTGTATTCCTTAATTTTTTTACTAAACCTCGTTTTAAAATAAATGTGTTGTTCATCTGCCCAGGCTTTTGAAATCCGATACCCGGCTAATTCATTTTCGTTATACTTTGTAAAGCCCGCAGCTATCAATGGATCCCTGTGCTTTAAATCAACCAAAACCCATTGTCCGGCAGATGAAGGAAATTGATAATGATGAATGCCCGTTCTTTTTCCAACAGTTAGTTCTACCTGAATTTGATATTTTTCTAGAAACACTTTGTAATACCCGGGTGCAGCACTTTCCTTCGATTTCATAAATGCAGAACGGTATCCTTCTTTGCCATTAATTCCATTGTTGAAATGCACATCTCCAGTGCCAGGCATAAACAATATATCACAATAATCCGGAACTCCCGTACCAGAAAGGTGTGTGTGGCTGAAACCATAAATTAGTGAATCGGTGTAATGATAACCGGAACAGCCATCCCAACCTTCTAGTCGTGTATCCGGACTTAATTGCATCATACCAAATGGATAGGCCGCACCTGGAAAGGTATGACCATGTCCACCAGTACCTATAAATGGGTTGACGAAATCAATTAAATTTCCGGATGATTTTTGTGCGTTTACAAATTGGGATGCAACTATTATTTGAAATAGTATGATTGAATATGAAATGAATTTTTTGGTGAACATATTTATTTTTTGTTGACAATTTTGGTGTTGAAAATTATTAATGATAACTCTTGATTTTATTTTTGTTTACAATTATGAATTACAAGCGATGGGCGTTGCCCATCGCTATATGATTTCGGCCCTTCAGCAATGGGCGTTGCCCATCGCTATATAATTTGGTCCCTTCAGCGATGGGCGTTACCCATCGCTATATAATTTCGGCCCTTCAGGCCTTTTATTGTTTCGCATTTCATAACGATGGGCGTTGCCCATCGCTATATGATTTCGGCCCTTCAGGCCTTTGTTGTTTCGCATTTCATAACGATGGGCGTTACCCATCGCTATATAATTTGGGCCCTTCAGGCCTTTGTTTAAAACTATACTGGAATCTTGATGTTCCCACACCTAACAACTTTTCACTCTTCACTTTTCACTTCTTTAACGCTAATCGCGCATCCTCCTCCAGGCGCTAATCTGATTTTCAATTTGTCTTTCTTTTTGACTTTTTTGTTTTCTATTTTGAATTGCATTGGGTTGATCAGCCAGTCTGCAGTTTCACCGTCTTTGTAAATGATGGCTTCATATTTTTTATCGGCATCGAGAAAATCAAAACTCAAATTAAATTCTCTGGATTGTTCATCCGTGATTGCTCCAATATACCAGTCATTTTTATTTTTTTGTTTGCGTGCTAAATAAATATAGTCTCCTGGTTCTGCGTCGAGGACCACAGTGCTATCCCAATCTGTCGGCACATCTTTTATAAATTGAAAAGCAGTTAAATTCTTTTCATAATTTTCAGGCAAGTCAGCCGCCATTTGCAATGGACTATACATAGTTACATACAAAGCGAGCTGTTTACAAAGTGTGGTATGAACTTGTTCTGTTTTTGCAGAATCGTAATAATTAAATTTCAGTTGAAAAATTCCGGGAGTGTAATCCATCGGTCCACCGAGTATTCTTGTAAAGGGTAAAATGGTTTCGTGTTCTGGTGGATTGCCATAACTCCAGGCATTGAATTCATTTCCCCTTGCAGCTTCGCATGTCAGCCAGTTTGGATAAGTGCGATGTAATCCCGTCGGGCGAACAGGTTCATGCGCATCCAACAGGAGTTCTTTTTCCGCACATTTTTCCGCGACACGCACATAATGGTTAATCATCCATTGTCCATCATGGTGCTCACCGCGCGGAATTATTTTTCCAACATAACCGGATTTAATTCCAGCATAATTATATTTTTTAAGAAAATCAAAAGCAGCATTCATTTGCCTTTCATAGTCTGTCACCGCAGATGAAGTTTCGTGATGCATGATCAATTTTACATTTTTTGATTTTGCATACTCGCTGATTTTATCAATATCAAAATCGGGATAGGGTTTTGTAAAGTCAAATACCTGTTCTTTCCATGCGCCAAACCAGTCTTCCCATCCTGTGTTCCAGCCTTCGATTAATAGATATGGTATTCCTTGTTTTGATGCAAAGTCAATATATCGTTTTGCATTTTCTGTAGTAGCACCATGTTTGCCAGAAGGAGTTAATTTGTCATACGGTATTTCCATTCCATTTTTACCGCTATAATCCCAACTACTTTTTCCGATATGCATTTCCCACCAGATACCCATGAATTTACCGGGTTTAATAAAATCGGTATTTGCAATTTTGGATGGTTCGTTTAAATTCAATATGATTCGATTTGTTAGCAACTCTCCTGCTTTGCGAGCGATAAGTAATACTCGCCATGGTGATTTACTTCCACCGTGTAAGTAGGCTTTATTACCAAAGCAATCCGGAACCAATTGAGATTTTAAAACAAATTGCGACCGGTATACTTCAAGATTCATTGCTGGGTAATTCACCAAAGCTGCTTCATGTATGGCCAGGTATAAACCTTCTTTGGTTTTCATAGTGAATGGTGTCTGCACACAACTATCACTTATCGGCCACTTAAAAGAAATACCATTTCCTTTTTTTTCACTTAGTGCGTGGATTTCGGTTAAAAGAGAAGTAGTATAAATATATTCATTGGTGTCATAGTCACCGGGAATCCAAAAACATTTGTGATTATCACTTAACGGAAATGTTGTCAATTCATCGGTAATAATAAAATTTGGAAGCATCTCTTGTTCCGGAAAAAGATATCTGAATCCCAATCCGTCATTAAACAATCTGAATTCAATTTTAAATTCTCTGCTATTTGCTTTAACCTGGGTTAAAGTAACCAACATACTTCTATAATTATTTCTGATTTGCTTTTCTTCACCCCAAAGCGGTTTCCAACTATCGTCAATCAAAACAGTATCTATTTTTTTAATTATAAATCCATCATCCAATGAAAAGCCTTCTTTCAGTTTAATTCCCAATAATCCTTTTTTGAGTATGGTTTTACTGCCCATGTTCAATGTATAATATGGGGTACCCTCCCTGGTCAATTGAAAATTTAATTGCAACTGATTGTTTGGAGAAAAAATATTGAAATAAAAATTAGCAAAAGAAGTGTGGAGAGATAAACAGATAACAGAAAAGCAGATAACGGATAATTTCATAAATTATAATAAATGGAGTTCAATAAATAGAACCGCAAAGGTAAGTCAAAAACCGGAGGAATCGATCCTAATTATTATTCCAGAGTTTTGTCACCAATTGACTAGAATTAATGGTTAATATTTTAATCAATTCTTATTCTGAAGTGTTATCTTTCATTATTAATTTTTCATTCCTTCATTCTTTAATTTCTTCAATGTCTTTAGCTGAATACTGGATTGGCGATCATGTGATCATTCTCTCAAAAAACCTGAGAGGACGATTTGAAGGAATTGATTCAACGGGGATGGCCATTGTAAGAGCAGCTGAAAAAGTAATCCTTGTTTCAGAGGATGATCTTCAGTCTTACGATGAACCCTTAGAAGAGGTTTCGATCAAGTTGATAGATGAAGATGATGATGTTGCTTTTAAACCAGTGAAGTCAAAAGAAATCACCGAACATGTCATTGATTTGCACTACGAAAAATTGGCACCTGAAAAACAGAATAATCCTCATCCGCACATCATTGAATTTCAATTAGAGAAATGCAGAGAATTTATGGAAAAGGCAATCCGCAAAAAATTTCC
>JAYVIT010000471.1:0-11153 GCA_043769965.1 Saprospiraceae bacterium | reverse complement strand
GAAAACTGACTGTTTTTTAAATCTAAAAAATAAGTACTCAAAACATGTTATGAACTCACAGTTTTCTGTATTTTTACTACTGAATAGTTACAGAAATTGAATAGTATCTTTTTTATATTGTCTTCCAATTCCTTCAGCAATATTGGAAGGTACAGAAATAGCGGATCTAAGTATTTGATGTAATAATATTTTGTCTCTAAAAGATTCCAACTTGCTTGTAATTTCAAAGATCAATCTGACCATCATTCTACTCTTTTTCCATACTTCCATCTCTTTGTAATCCATGGTAACTAGTTGTTAGTTGATAGTTGTTGGTTGTTAGGTTTTATATTAGTTGATAGTGGTTTTTTGATAAAAATTAGCCTTTTATCATAGTTTATAATTTATTTAAAAATATTATTTCATTGATTTATTTTTAGCTTTTTACAAAAACCCATTTCCAATCACCTCTCCTCCTATCAACTAACAACCACCACTTGTCAACTGCTCCTACTTCCTCCTATCAACTAACAATCACTAACTGTCAACTGCTCCTGTTCCTCCTATCAACTAACAACTAACAACTAACAACTAACAACCATCACCTAACATCTATATTTTTACCCAGCAAAAACATTACCGACATATAAAATCGTTTACTCCAGTTTTCTTCATTTGGAATTTCGGAGTTTAATTCTACACTAAGGTAATTCTTGTTGGTATATTTCTTTTTTGTGAAATGGGTATTTATTTTAGTTTGATATTTATTATAGCTTTCCAATGAATGGGAAGTATCATAATCAAAATAGAAACTATGATTTGTTGGATCAGGTGTATGTTTCTTTAGATATTTCAAAATGGCATATGGTATATGTTCATCCTGATACCAATAATTTGAAATACAAACAGCAGAATGGAATACATCAGGATATTCGCAAACTGCATAAAGAGCGATCAGCGCTCCTTCAAGTGAACCTACAATGAAATTGTTTTCTGGATTGGTCCATACAGAAAAATTTTTATCTATATAGGGTTTCAATTCAAGAACTATAAATTTCAAGTATTCATCGGAATATGGTTTGGATCCCAATTGTTCTTTAATAAATTTCTTCCGTGATTTGGATGGAATATATTCTAATGCTTTTTGAGGATAGTATTCAGATAACTTATTGAAACCATTATTCCAGATTCCAACTACAATACAATCTTGAATTGCAGATTTAGAAATAAGACTATCCAATGTTTCATCAACTTCCCATTCCTGATGATTTGAGTTTTGGTCCGCATTGAACAACATTTGTCCATCTTGCATATACAACACACTATATTTTTTTGTGAAGGTATAATCATTGGGCAACCAGATATCAATATTTCTGGATGGAATAAATCGCGAGTGGAAGTTTTCAATTCTGATCAGACGCCCAGCCGAAACATGCAATGATTGTCCCGAAGTAAATGTGATTGCAAAAGCCAGATATGCAAAAGTAATGGGATACTTCATGGTATAAAGCTAAAGAGAAAATCGCTTGAGTGGTTATATTAATTGAAAAATGGGGGAAGACTAAAGGCTGTAGGAGGAAGAATTAAAAATGAGAGAATTAATGAATGAAGGAATGAAAGAGAGAATTAATTAAAAATAGTAATGAATGAAGAAATTTAATCTCTATGCCCGGAGGGCTTAAATAATAATAGCCGGGGGTGAAACCCCTGGTATACAGAAATGAAAATTTCAACACTGAAGGTGTTGAATAAAAATCATAATTAGTGGTACAGGCTTGTCAATCCAACAATTTAAATTTTATACCAATTCTTTTCGCAACCTTGCCACAGGTATGTTCATTTGTTCGCGGTATTTGGCAATGGTTCGTCTCGCGATGTTGTAACCTCTTCTGAATAATAAATTTTTGAGTTTCTCATCACTTAGTGGTTTGCGCTTACTTTCATTTTGAACCAAATCTGAAAGTATTTTTTTGACTTCAAGTGTGGAGACTTCATCACCTTCTTCATTTTGCATGGATTCTGAAAAGAAGTCTTTCAATCGTTTGGTTCCAAATTCGGTTTGTACAAATTTACTATTTGCTACCCTGGAAACTGTTGAGATATCAAGTGATGTAATTTCCGCAATATCTTTCAGGATCATGGGTTTGATTTTTTTCTGATCACCGGTCATAAAATATTCCCCTTGATATTGCATGATGGCATACATGGTTTTGTACAACGTATCTTGTCTTTGTTTGATGGCATCAATAAACCATTTTGCGCTTTCAATTTTTTGTTTAATGAATAAAACCGCTTCTTTCTCTTTTTTATTCGAATTGCCAGCCTTCTTATTGTCTTTGTAACTCCGCAACATATCCAGGTATTGATCATTGATTCGCAGATCTGGTGCATTGCGACTGTTCAGTGTTAATTCAATCATCCCATCCCTGTTGTGAATTGTAAAATCAGGTACGATGTAATGACCTGCTACAAGCGAAGTAGGTAGCTGATCAACATATCCGGAAGATGGTTTTGGATTTAATTTTAGAATTTCATTGACAGCTACCTTGAGTTGAGCCTCGGTAAGATTCAATACGCGTTGCAATTTTGTATAATGTTTCTTGGTAAATTCTTCAAAGTACTTTTCCAAAATAAATTCAGTCAAGCGCAATACTTTCAGTTGGAGTTTATTTGTATTTGTATTTGTTTTTAGTTTGGCCCGGATTTGAAGGAGCAAACATTCCTGGAGTGATCTTGCACCAACACCAGGAGGATCAAATGATTGAATTTGATGTAGAATTTCAATAATTTCTTTTTCTGTAGCAACCAGATTTTGGGCAAAGATCAAATCGTCTATTATAGCATTGGGTTCTCTCCTTAAATAACCATCATCATCAATACTTCCAATCAATTGCAAGGCAATTTTATATTGATTATCATTTTTTAATTTGAGTAATCCAATTTGTTTTTTCAGATGATCGTGAAATGTACTTTCAACGGCTATCGGAATTGGCCTGTGTTCTTCCTCACTTCCTCCAAATTCATCTGATTTATATTTATAAGAAGCTGTATTATCATCCATGTAATTGTTGAGATAGTCATCGAAACTATCACTGTTCATTAAATCATCCTGACTGTCTTTGTCACTATGCTCGGATGCTTCGGCTTCATAATCCGTTTCGTATTCTGTATCTTTTTCATCCTGATCATAGGTTTCTTCCTGTTCATTACCTTCATCCAATGCTGGATTGGATTCGAGTTCTTCCTGAATTCTTTGATCTAAGACAGAAGTGGGAATCTGAAGCAATTTCATCAACTGAATTTGCTGTGGAGAGAGCTTTTGTAAAAGACTTTGACTTAGATGTTGTTTGATCATGAATAAAAACTTGGATGGTTAAACAAATGAATGCAGACCTTAGTTCGTCACATGTTGTCAAGATTTGCAGTAGAAATAGCTTTGTTGCCTCATTTCCTTAGGAGAAACTTTGTAACATTGCAAGGCAAATGTAGTTAAATTATTTACATATTATAAATTTATTTAATATATTAATTTTATGGCAAATGAAGCGTCCCGGAAGATCAAGGATCTCAGGCAGGTAATGAAAAATGAATCTATAGACACGTACATTATTCCGACTGCTGATCCCCATCAAAGTGAATATCCTCCGGAATATTGGGCAGGCAGATCCTGGATATCTGGATTTACGGGTTCAGCCGGAACTGTCCTTATCACATCTAATCATGCAGGTTTATGGACCGATTCCCGGTACTATTTACAAGCTGAAATGCAATTAAAAGGTAGTGGAATCGAATTGCATAAACTTATTGCCCAAGCACAGGCTGAATACATCGATTGGATCTGCAATAATCTCAAAAGTGGTCAAACAGTGGGATGCGATTTCTGGTGTTTTTCTTTGGCGCAAATTCAAGCCTTTGATAAAAAACTAAGTGATAAAGGTATATTGCTCAAGGACTGTGGCGATTTATTAGTATCAGTTTGGAACGACAGACCCGGTTATAGCAAAGAACTTATTTACGAGCATCCTGTAAAATATGCAGGAACAAGTCGGGAAGCTAAACTAAAAAAGATTCGTGCTGAAATGAAAAAAGCAGGTGCTGATTATTTTTTAATTTCTGCTTTAGATGAAATATCTCATTTGCTGAATTTAAGAGGTAAGGATGTGCATTGTAACCCAGTATTCATGGGATATCTGCTGGTCAACAGGACGGATGCAGATTTGTTTGTTCCGGAAAAAAAAATGGAAGAATCACTCAAAAAGAAATTGAATACTGCAGGAATCAACGAAAAACCATATAGCGAAATAGTTGGCAAATTAGAACAACTTAAAGGAGATGTCAAAGTCATGGTTGATCAAAGTACGCTCAACGCAAAATTGGCATTGAAACTTCCTAAGGGTTCTATATTGAATGTAATTAGTCCGGTAATGCTGATGAAAGCCATCAAAAATAAAACAGAGATAGGCCACATTCGCACTGCTATGGAAAAGGATGGTGTAGCTTTATTGAAATCATTTATGTGGCTGGAAGAAGCTTTGAAAAAATCAAAGCCAGTATCTGAATTTGAATTTGCAATGCAGATCGGATTTTTCAGATCACAACAAGCTTTGTATGTAGGTGAAAGTTTTGATGCAATAATAGGTTATGCAGCTAATGGTGCCATCATTCATTACAGGCCTGAAAAAGATACTTCTGCTATTATTAAAGCAAAAGGAATTTTGTTGGTGGATTCCGGTGGCCAGTATATGGATGGTACAACAGATATTACCAGGACCATAGCATTAAGCCCTCCTTCTGTTGATATTAAGAAACAATATACTGCGGTCTTAATGGGACATATTGCTCTAAGTGATGCAATATTTCCTGAAAAAACCAAGGGGATTCAACTAGATATACTGGCCAGGCAATATTTGTGGAAACTTTCTTTGAATTACAGTCACGGCACCGGACATGGAGTTGGCTATTTTATGAACGTACACGAGCCACCACAGGGATTTGTTACAGCATGGAATCAAAGAGGACAAGCAGAAATGCTCGAAGGCATGTTGACTTCCAATGAACCGGGATATTATAAGGAAGGAAGCCATGGCATTCGTACAGAAAATCTGGTTATAAATGCATTGCATTCTGAAACCCCCGAAGGAAGATATTTAAAATTTGAAACGGTTACTTTGTTTCCAATAGATGCCACGCTGATCCATTCACCCATGATGACCCGTCAGGCAGTCGATTGGTTGAATGCTTATCATAAGGAAGTCTATAAAAGATTATCTACCTATCTGGAGCCCAATGAAAAGAAATGGCTTAAAAAGAAGTGTGTGTCAGTTTAATGTTGGGTTATAAGCTTATTTTGAAGAAACTAAAGTCCGCTTGACAGATTGTCTGCTTTTCTGTCCCGATAAAAACGGAAGACTGGGATCAATCTTCATATGTTTTAAATCCGATTCGCTTGGGTTGCTTTTGTTCAGCTTGTTGTTTGTCCTTATTAAGTAAATAATTTAAGGCTTCATAAACATCATGAAATTGCCTTTTATAATTATTTTCCATTTCATTTAACTTTTCGGTTAAGTCCTTGTGCGACAAAGCATATTTTCGAATAAACACAAATGCTCTTACAATCTGAATATTTACCTGTATAGCTTTAGGGCTATTTAGGACACTTGCTAACATGGCGACGCCTTGTTCAGTAAAGGCAAAAGGTAAGTATCTTCTTCCTCCCCATCTTGAGGACGCAATTTGCGTCCTCAAGTATTCGAATTCCGGACTGGATAGCTCAAACATGAAATCTTCGGGAAAACGGTCAATATTGCGTCGAACTGCTTCCTTTAATCTTTTTGTTTCTGATTGGTAAAGTTCGGCCAGATCGAAATCAAGCATTACTTTTTGTCCTCTAATCTCATAAATCTTAGATTGAATAGATTGCAATTGCATAGGGGTGTTATTTTAGAGTTCATAGATAGTATTTCATTGCGAAAATACTAAAATAGTTCAATCGTGATAAGCTGTTTTATTTTATAACATGCATGCCCATTCTCCACTTTCATAAAATGGATTAATATTCAAATAAAGGAAAAAACCTCCATGTCAGTCTGGTGAAAGTGTTCTATGGGCGGGAGCTCAGAAAAGCCTGACTTTAGTATATAATATCGCCTTGAGTTGGAAATCGATTAGTATTTAAGTGGATTACACCCCAGAAAAATAAATGGATCACTAATTTGATTTAGAAGGGTCTTGCTTAACACGGATTTTTGAATTTACTTTGCGTCACTAAAGTCGAAACATGGAAATCCAGCAGTTGAATAAAGGCAGTAAGGGAAGATGCTTTATTTTCTTCCTTCTGTTTCTTTTCTTATTTATCAGCCTTTTGGTCTATATATACAATAAGAACTTCCACCTGAGCTTTTGATCAGGTCTAAACCTCCTCGTCCTCAAACAATAAGATGTTGGCAATTTCATACTGACCTTCTTTTACATAGAGGTCTGCCATTGTTTGATTCACGAAGGGCTTGTTCATCACCATAGCTTCAATGCCATTTTTTAATAGCTGAAGCCGTTTAATTTCGGCTTTGTATACATCCCCCAGGGACATGATTTTTTTCCATCCTTGCATGTTATCTTATTTTACATAAGAACAAATTTATATATGTTTTTTTGTTAATATGTACATTTGGCAAAGAAAATTTCAAAAAAACTTGACTTTTTATCAATTTTTCAGGGTTTCCCCTGAGTTTTTTGTGTTAGAAGCTTGCATTTTTATGCATCAAATTTAAATTTATGGATAAAATGCACTATCCTGGTTTATAAAAGGGTCGTATTTCTTTCCATTTTAGATGTCCCAAAAAAATCCCGATTGCACAAATATTAATATGGATATTTACCTGATCTAATTCAATCAATACCAAACTATGAACTTCAGAAGTGTTTTTTTCCTGACCTTCGTTTTCCTATTTTTTCTTCCAATAGTCAAAGGTCAAAATCATTACGGTAGGGTTTCTTCAGAGATAGATGCGGCACAATCTGGCGGATACCAGTTTCCTAAAATTCAGATGCTGAATAGGCTTTCACCTTCAATCAACCAGAATTATCAAAAAACCTACCCTAAAGCAAATTACTGGGCTCAGGATTCAAAAGCATTCGATCAACACAAAACGGAATCCTCTTCTTTCCTATCATTAGAACTAATTGATTATCAAAACAATATTTTGACTTTATTGCTTGAAAAACAAGAACTGTTCGGTCCGGATTCACGTATTCTTACCTCTGAAGGACAAACACTTACCATTGAACAACAATCTGCTTATTACTACAGAGGTATTGTAAAAGAATATCCTGGTTCGATAGCAGCTTTTAGTTTTTTTGCAGATCAGACTATCGCTGTTTTGGCATTACCAGGAAAAGGAAATCTGATTTTGGGTAAAATGAAATCTTCTTCGAATTTTTCGGAGTCAGATCTTCCACATGTCCTTTATTATGAAAATGAATTGCCTGCAAAGTCAAATTTTGAATGCGGAGCAGATCAATTACCGGAATCATACAGTAGACAATCATCAGCACTTTCCCCGGACACTATTTATTCTAGCCGTTGTAAAACAACCAAGATCTTTCTGGAATGCGATTATCGGTTGTACACGGACTATAACAGAAATGTCAGTCAGGTTAAAAATTACATCACCGGTCTATTCAATGTGGTCAAAACCTTGTATTACAATGAATCTGTCAATATAGAGATCTCCGATATCATGGTCTGGACCAGTCAGGATCCTTTTTTACATACTACACTTGCTGCCATTATCTATAATTATGCAGCTTATCGGAAGAATAATTTTGTAGGTAATCTGGCTCAATTGGTGACCACTTACCCACCTCAACAACAAGGTGGGATTGCCTTCCTCGGTACTCTTTGTTCAGCTTACAATGGGCAGAGTGGGCCGCATTCATTTGCATTCATTTACAACTCATATAGTCAGTTGCCAACTTATTCATGGAGCGTGGAAGTCATGACTCATGAATTGGGACACAACTTCGGTTCTCCTCATACACATGCCTGTTTTTGGGGAATGAATCGCGATTCGACATTGGACAATTGTCAGAATCCGGAAAATAATGCTTGTGCTCCTGGTCCACCTCCTATTAATGGAGGTACTATAATGAGCTATTGTCACTTGACCGGTAATGGTATCAACTTCAGCCATGGATTTGGTAAGCAACCTGGAGATCTAATCCGCTCAAATGTTGAAAACAGAACCTGTTTATCGAGTTTATTCACTCCTGTTATTGTGCCAAATAGCAGTGGCCCATATTACGAAGGAGATAATATCATTTTGAAAGCAAGGCCCAGTAAGAGTAGCTATAGTTATGATTGGTTTCATTATGATTATCTGATGCCTGTTCCAAAAGATTCTATTTTACGACCAACATACAGCGGTATTTATAAAGCAGCTATCTCTACTAATCCATGCACGGAATATTCTGCACTGGATACAGTTGAAATTTCTGATTTCCTGGTTAATCTGGGTTGTCCTGTAATCAATGGATTCAGAGATTCTGTTGTGGTGTCACTTACTATGGATGCAGATAATGTTACTAAACGGGATACATTGAATGTGCCTGATAGTCTTTATCTAAAGGTTCCTTCTGGAGTAAAAGATGTACTTGTAGAATTGCATACAAAAATTACTCCTATGGGTAATTCATGGACCAGGGATGTACTCATGGCTTATCAGGCTCCTGCGCCAACAGGAATAAATAACATCAAATATTCTCCCAACGCAAGTGAAGTAGTTGGATTTAAAGGAGAAAAAACCTATGTGAGAATTCTTGGAAAATTTAATCCAAAAGGCGACTGGTATTTTATTACAAATGATATTAAGCTCGATAATGGAATTGATGCGAAAGTTACTTTTTCAATTGTGATTTCGTGGAGACTTGATGATTCGATTCCGCCATGCCGCATTGCACTTTGTGACGGACAGAGCAAAACATTTGATGCAGGTGTGCCGGGAGCTAAATATACATGGTCAACCGGTGCAACAACAAAAACACTCATCACAAATCAAATCGGTACACTCAGTGTTGAGGTTACTAAAGGTTCTAAAAAATCTTCGCACGAAGTTGAACTATATAATTATCCGACAAACTATATGCAATCGCATACCATTTGCGAAGGAGATACAGTGACGATTGGAAAACATAATTATACTAAAGCTGGAGCCTATATTGATACATTGAAATCATTCAATGCTTGTGATAGTATCATTGCATCAACCATTGAAGTGTTGCCAACTCAAACAAGTGATGAAACTGTTTTTGTTTGTTATGGAGAATTGCGTGATAGCATTCAATACTACAAGGATTCGCAACTCGTATTTCATCATACTGCGATCAATGGTTGCGATAGCATTCATTTTGTGAATGTAAACGTAAATCCAGAAATCAAAATACAATCCTCTGCTGTACCTGCCTGTCCTGAAATTGGAGGATCATTGGAAGCCTTTGGCAGTGGTGGCTCAGGAGCAGATTATCAGTTTGAATGGTCGAATGGAAAAACGACAACTAAAATTGATAGCATATCATCCGGTATTTATCAGGTGAAAGCAATTGACTCAACAGGATGTAGTACAGTCCGCGATGTTGAATTAAAAAATCTGGATTCCGTTGGTGTTGTTCAATTGATATTTAATATAAGTTGTTTTGGTAAAGATGATGGCCGCATTTATCTGGATTTCATTTCTGGTGTATCGCCATTTATTATCAATTGGTCCACCGGTGAACAAACAAAAGACATCTTGCAATTGGTAGCTGGAAAATATAATGTGACGATACAAGATGCAAATGGTTGTCAACTGCAAAAAATAATTGAAGTCACTTCACCCGAATTGTTGCTGATCAATCTCGATGTTGCAAACAGCAGTGGCAATGATGGTTACGCAAAAGCACAGGTCACGGGTGGCACTCAACCATATCGATATGAATGGAGTACCGGAGAAATCACTTCAGAAATTCTGAATCTAAAACCCGGAAATTATTTTGTCAAAGTAACCGATCAAAATGGTTGCGAATCCCGATTTGATTTTGTCATCCAGGAAATTACAGCTACAAAAAACACGGATCAAAATAATTTCATTAAAATATTCCCAATACCGGTTTATGATCAGTTGATTCTTTCCATTGAATCTGCAATTTTATTGCAACAAAAAATCTCCTTGAAAATTTACGATGTGCATGCACGTGAATTGAAATCGATGGAATTGAATGCAAGAGAAAAATTACATTCGATCGATGTCTCAGAATTACCTGCAGGAGTTTTTGTACTTGAATTGCAGTCTAAAGAAAAGGTTTTATTCAGAAAGCTGTTTGTGAAGGATTGAAAGGACTTTTAATCAATTTAATCTTGAAGTAGGGTGGCAGCTATTTGTTTTCTTTTTCGTTAGACAATGGTTAAACCAAATTTTATAGCTATGTTGAATATACGGTTAACTATCATAAGCATTTTAGTTTTTACCTTTTATAATTTTACTTCTGGCCAAATTTCGAATTCATTAGCGGTAAATGCAAATGACATCTATACCATGCTAAGAAATGATGGTAGTTTATTTTGGAATGACAATAAGTCGGTCTTTAAGGTTCCATTTCAAGGTAATTCAACACCAACAACTATTTTTACAAGCAATCTTTTTATATTGGCTTTGGATGAAAGCAATAAGATATATCTTTCGGGTAAAGAGTATTTTGGTGGATATTTACCAGGACCATTATACGATGATTTATATTCTACTAATGATGAACATACAAAAAATTTCAATCAGATCTGGTCGGTAGATTATACCAGTATTCAAGATCACACAGCTGATTTTTTAGATAATGGAAGAATAGATAAAAAAGTAATTTCTATCTATTCCTGGCCTGGGAAAGGGAATCCAAATTTTAAACAATACAATGGTTTTGAAACCTACTTAAAGGATTATGATTTAGCTCCTTTTCATGATCAGGATCGCGATGGTATTTATAATCCGGATAAAGGGGACTATCCAGCTGTTTCATCTGTTGATATTTCCGTTATACCCGAACTAATCACCTGGTGTATTTTTAATAATGTACAAAATGATTTTAGATTAGAAGTAGGATTGACTTGTTGGCTATTGAAATGTGATAACAATTCCATTTTAAATAAAAGTTTT
>JAYVIT010000470.1:0-5953 GCA_043769965.1 Saprospiraceae bacterium | reverse complement strand
CAAAGCACATTTTGAATATTAATGTAATCAATGGAGAAAAATACATCGTGGAAATTAAACTATTCAACCTAATGGGTCAGAAAGTTGTTTGGCATACTTATACTGATTTATTAACTTCTCGAAAAATAGTTATTAATCAGCTTAAAGCTTCAGTTTACATAGTTGAGATTTTATTAAATGACCAAGAAAAAATTATTAAAAAAGTTGTAATAGAGTGATATCATGAAAATAAATTATTCCTTATTATTCATTGTAATTTATTTATTAAATCATACCGTTGGTTATTGCCAGCGGTATGATTTTAATTGGATGCTTGGTTATGCAGGGGGCCTGGGAGACCCAAGGTTTGGGATTACAAAGATGAATTTTAATAATGGCTTTCCCATATTATCTTTCATTCATAAATCAAAAATGTATATCTATGATGCAAATGCAAGTTTTTCTGATCCAAATGGCGAATTGTTATTTTACTCAAATGGATATGATATTGAGGACTCTGATTTTAATATAATGCCCAATAGTTCTGATCTTGGAATAAGATACTGGGAAGGACTTCAATCAGCACAGAGCTTAATGTTTTTACCTTATCCTGGTTGGAAAGACGGCACTATATTGATTTATCCTAATTTGAGAAGAGCCTCTACTGAGTTTTATGTTTTTGATATACGATATTTGATAATAAATAATAAATGGAATAATGGATATGGTCAGGTAGTGGAACGAGATCAAATCATTCTTAATGATACAATTAATGAAGGAGAAATGACAGCCTGCAAACATGCCAATGGGAGGGATTGGTGGATATTGATAAATGAATTGAACTCAAATAAATATTACAAAATATTGGTCGATCCAAATGGTATCCATGTTTTCGATACCATATTTATTGGTGATGCTGTTATTTCTGGTTTAGGACAATCAAAATTTTCTTCTAATGGCAACATTTATGCATCTTATCAAAACATCAGCGAATCGGTTGGTTCTTTTTTATACTTATATTATTTTGATAGATGCAGTGGGAGTTTAGATTTTATCACATCAAAACACATGGGAACTAAAGGATTGGGAGGAATTGAATTTTCTCCGAATTCAAAATTTTTATACTACTGTAATGGTTTACAATTATTCCAATTTGATCTTGAAGAATCTTTACTTTTGGACAATCAAGTTATGATAGATACCATTACAGATAGATATCTGCCTTGGGGTTCTGCTTATTTTTTGCAGCAATTAGCGCCTGATGGAAGGATTTATATTTCAAGTGCATTCGGCAGCGATATTATGCATGTGATCAATAAACCAAATTTGAAGGGTGAAGCTAGCATTCCAACATTCAACAGCTTTAAATTAAAATCAATCAATGCTGGCTCAATTCCTAATATGCCAAACTACAGACTTGGACCTTTGGATGGTAGTCTATGTGACACATTGGGTATCGACAACATCCCCTGGGCTCATTGGCGATATAATCAAGACACTCTTGATTATTTAACATTCGAATTTACTGATTTAAGTGCTTACGAAGTAGAAGAATGGTACTGGGATTTCGGTGATCCCAATAGTCCTGTTGGGACAAGCAGAGATACAAATCCAATACATACATTTTCTCAAAATGGAGTATATGAAGTATGCCTAATTGTAAAAAACAAAAATGGTGCAGATACTTTGTGCAGGACCATTACTATCGGAACAGTATCAACTAAAGGTAGCGACAAAAAAATACTTGATATACAAGTTTGGCCAAATCCATGTAAAGACTTTTTGATTATAAATGTTTTAGATTACAATCCACAAAAAATGGTTTTGCAAATTAATAATTCAATAGGTGAGCTTGTGTTGTCTAAAAAACTTTATCAAGGAAGCAACTCAATCGAAGTTGAAGATTTACATTCCGGTATTTATTTTATATCAATTCTGGAAAAAGGCAAAGAGATTAAAAGCGAAAAATTAATCAAATTATAAATAATACAATCAATGAAATTTTAATTCCATAACAATCCAATTTTCAATATGATTTTTAGTGCTGACTGAAAGTGTCTCTATTCATTTAGGGGCACTTTCTTAATTAATGAAAGAATTAAAGAATTAAAAAATGAGAAGAAAAATTCAAAAACTATTTTTAAGTTTTAAAGATTGATATGAAACGTAAAAAAATCATTATTATAAATTCTTTCATTCTTTCATTTAATATTCCACCATGCCGCTTTCGCGGTTCCCTCACTCAAAGCACTGTCGTGCTTTGTCCACCTTTGGTGGAATCGTTCGGTCATCCTTAATTCTTTAATTATTTACCTCAATCTCCCCTACAAACAACCATGCACCATTCCCCGCTCCAGGCAATTTATCTTCAATGATGCCATGATTCTTTACTGAGATTTTTACATAACGTCCAAATGCATTTGATAGTGGAATGGTAGGTTGGATGTGTTTTGTTTCCGTTTCGTTGATTTGGTATTTTACAGGTGTTGCATAATTCACTCCATCGATGCTTGTGCTGATTTCAAGTTCAGTTGGTCTGTAGATCCATGCACCGGGATTATGAAAAAACTGAATCTTAACGAATTTCAAACTATCGGCTTTTCCTAAATCAATCGTCGCGTTAAAATTTTTTCCTTCCATACCAACCCATTCCGGTCCGCCATATTTTTGTGTTGGCGCTTCAAGACCATTTACTAATGCAGATGATCCACCAATAAAATATTTGGTAGCGGGCGTGTCTATGAGTACGATAGATTTACCAGCCGCAAGATGTTTTTTGTAATTAATGATCAATGGTTTTCCCAACGAACTATTATCCAATTGATACCATGCTTTGAAGGATACATCTTTGGTCAAAATAAAACTGTCTTGTTTGAGATATTCGCTGACCAGATCTCCATCTTTTGAAGATTCAATTAATATTTTTCCATTCACAGGAGGTTTGATAAAATTGATAACAACGCCTTGTTCTGATGAACGCGTAGAGTAATCGATATCCAACATTCCCTGAGTAATGTTCATTCCTTTATTTTTAAACCAGGGAATGTGATATTCCAGTCGCGTCAAAAAACTTCCGTAATTTTTATTCATGGCATCGGTCCAATTTACTTCTGCTAATGCAATCGCTCTTGGATAGGCCATATACCATACTTTGTTTTCATCAGTAATGTATTCCGTCCAAACATTGCCTTGAGCGCCAAGTATATATTTTCGTTCAGCGGGTTTTAACTCAGTTGGTATGGGATTGAATGAATACACTTTACTTAATGAAGTATAACCGCCTATGGCTATTGGCTCATTCGGATTTAAAGATTGATAGTGATCAAAATAACAATGAGATCCAGGACACATGATGACAGCATGTTTTTGTTTTGCAGCAGCAATGCCTCCTTCGTTTCCTCGCCAGGACATAACGGTTGCATTTGGTGCGAGACCACCTTCAAGTATTTCATCCCAACCAACTAATTGTTTTCCTTTTTTATTCAAAAACTTTTCTACCTGACGAATAAAATAACTTTGCAGCTCTTCTTCATTTTTTAATTTATTTCTGCGTTTTATTATCTGACAATTTTCACAAGCCTTCCAATTTTCTTTCGGACATTCATCTCCTCCGATGTGTATGTATTTTCCTGGAAACAAATCACAGACTTCATTTAAGATTTGTTGGACAAACCAAAGGCTGGTATCTTTTGTACAATACATGCTGGTATTAAATACGCCCCATTGATTTGCTACGTCAACAGGTTTTCCACTGCAACTGAATTCAGGATATGCTGCTAATGCAGCAGTGCTGTGTCCTGGCATTTCAATTTCAGGAATGATGTCGATGAATCGATCTAATGCATAGTGAATGACATCTCTTATTTCATCTTGAGTATAATAGCCTTTGTATTCTGTTGAATCAAATCGCGGAGGAAAATCTGATGAGTGTCCAATCAGAGTGTTTTTTCTTACAGATCCAATCTGAGTTAATTTTGGAAATTGTTTAATTTCAATTCTCCAACCCTGATCATCTGTCAAATGCCAATGAAATGTATTGTATTTAAATCTAGACATCAAATCGAGATATGATTTGATGAAAGACACTGGGTAAAAATGTCTTGATACATCGAGATGCAAACCGCGATATGCAAATGCAGATTCATCTTCAATGATGCAATACGGGAGCATTTTGTTTTTGATGGTGAATTGATCAGAGAGTTCTACCAATTGTGTCAATGTTTGCAATGCATAAAACCAACCATTCGCTCTGCTTGCCTGAATCCAGATTCCATTTTTAGTGATATGCATTTTATAATAATCCGGTTTCTCTGGAATTTTTAGCAAACTCAGGGTAATGCTTTTTGGTTTGGGTAAAATGTTTCCACTTTGTTTTTTTATTTTCAATTGTGGTAATTGAAGTAGGGATGCGAATGCATTACCAATGCGAATCGCTTCTTCATTTTTTGCAGGTACTATTAATAAATTGATCTGCTGCGTTTCGTAATTCCCGCCAACGACTTGCACCGCTTTTGGTTTAGGAATAATTGGAAATTCTTTTACTGCATTTTGTGCACAGACCGATAGCAGATTACAAATTAAGACAAAATAAAATACGAACGAATACCTCATAAGAATTGGAAAATTTTAGAATTCGACTGGATTAAACACCTATATCGTCAAATTATTGCATAAAGATAAGGACTTAGGGGTTTAGGGGATTAGGGTTTTAGGGGATTAGGTAGTTGTTAATGTTTTGGTTTTTGGAACAAGTATCTTTCTGAAAAGCATCAATTCTGCCCCAATGCACTAACATGATTTTTAAGTTGCTTAATTTCAGAACATTACGCCTAATAATAAATAATAACCTTTTTCCATATCTCTATATCTATTCTAACAAATTACTAAAATCAACAGCCTAAACCCCTAAAACCCTAATAGCCTTCTTCTCTTCTTTAAGCCTTTCGCTTTACATTTGCAGTCCGGATTATCAAACCTTATTTTACAATCGACATATGTTTACAATCAATATCTATCTGAAATTTGCATTGATCGCCGCTTTTCTCGGCGGTGGTATCATACTGGCTTTTACAATTAGTTTTTGGTATGCTTTGCCATTGATCATCATAGGTCTTATTTTTCTTGCGAGTTATATCTTTTTAGGAACAATTCAGTCATCTGCAATCATGATGCAAAAAATGGATTTCGATGCATGTGAAAAAAGATTGGCATTGACATTCAAACCAAATTGGTTGTATGTAACCAATCGAGCTTATTATTATTTAATTCTGGGAAGTATTGCCATGCAGCGAAATAAATCCGACGATGCAGAAGTTTGGTTTCAAAAAGCACAAAATCTGAAATTGCCTTCCGACAATGAAAAAGCAATGATCCTCATCCAGATGATTAATATTCATTTGACAAAAAACAGATTCACTCAAGCAAACAATGCATACCGCGATTTAAAAAAATTACATCTGACTTCCGACATGTTTAAAGATCAAATCAAAATGCTCGATGATGTCATGAAACAACAAGGCAAAATGAAAATGTCCGGCCAAATGGATCAGCGAATGATGTTTAGACCGGGCGGAAAGAGAAGGATGCCAAGAATGAGGTAGGAGGAGAGATAGAAAATATGTCCCAAGAGTATTGTTGGGAGGAATTAGGATTTAGGAATTTATTAGGGTCAGGTCAAAAAGTTGGGGAGTAATTATTATATGATATACTTTACTTTATTATTCTAAATTTTCAAAACTTCGTAATTCTTCATTCGTTAATCATTATTCGATATTCTGCTAATTTGTTCAATATCTGTACTTATAAAGGAATAATGAACACCGATCAACGAATGATGATTTATGAAGTGAAGAGAAGTCGGGAAGCTAGTCTGAATCTAATTAGAGTCTGTCTTTAATGTCCAGCATTTTTTTTTGATTGCCCATTTTCTAAGCTGTTCCGCTTTCAATTTTATCCGGAAGCCGAGAAAATTTCT
>JAYVIT010000469.1:0-5352 GCA_043769965.1 Saprospiraceae bacterium | reverse complement strand
GGAAGTAAAACCGGATGTGTCGATGATCCTTTCAAAAGTTGTATTTCATCATCATTGCAAACTTCAAGATGATCCACGCTTATTGCATTGTGTTTGATGGCGACTTCAATTCCGCCACTATGTGTAAACTGATTTGTATGAATTCTTGCTTTGAGTCCATACTTTGTAGCTGCTACTAAAATTTGTTCCGTTTCATCCGGACTATAAAAATTTTGTTCACAAAACACATCGCAATAATCTGCCAATCCTTCTTTTGATATTACAGGTAGCATCTCATCAATAATTTGTCGGATATATCCCTGGTGATCTTGTTTGAATTTTAATGGAAAAGAATGTGCGCCAAGAAAAGTAGCTTTGATTGGAATTGGAAAATTTTCGTTCAGTCTTTTAATTACTCGTAGAATTTTCAATTCATTTTCAGTATCTAATCCATAACCACTTTTAATTTCGATTGCAGCCGTTCCGCTTTTCATCACATCCATTAGACGAGATGCAGAGCGCTCATACAAATCATCTTCAGATAATGCCGCAATTTTTTTTGCAGAGTTTAAGATACCGCCGCCTTTTGCTGAAATTTCCTGATAGCTTAATCCGTTGAGTCGATCTAGAAATTCTTGTTCTCGCCAATCTGCAAAAACCAAATGTGTATGACAATCAATGAATGCAGGCAATACATAGCCATGATTTGCATCAACAATCTGACCAGTAAAAGCGGGTGTTTGACCTTCAGGTCCGAATGATGATATTTTATCATCCTCAATAATCAGGTAAGCGGAATCGATGAATGGTAAGCTGGAGAGTTCTTTGCCTTTTTTGAATGGAACAGGAGTGTGTGAGGCAAGGATGAGTTTACCGATATTTTTAATTAGAATTTTATTGGAAGTCATCAGTTGGTCTCATTACTTGAATGAGGATCAAAGATAGGAATCAAAACTAGTTTTGTCTGATGACGGCTTTGAATTTATATTTATCCAGTACTTGCTGGAAAATAACAGCTTCTTCTTTGTTATTAAAGCTTCCTACGCAAACTTTAAAAATGTTGTTATTATCTTTTGTTTCTTCGACTATCTTTATTTCTTCCTGAAAATTAATGCTTAGCAGTGCAACCATATTTTCTGCATTTTCTTTGCTTGAAAATACACCAGCTTGTAAGTGATAATTCTTGAGTTTGTTATTTGACTTGTCATTTAACTTCGGATTAGAATCTGCCAATTTCTGATTTAATCCTTGTTCAAATTCATTTGTATCGAGGATAGGCTGTTCCACAACTACAGGTTCATCTGTTTCCAATTCAGTGGTTGTTGCCAATTCAGAATCTGGAATTAAATTCTTATTTGTTTCAATCCAGTTGAGAAATGCCTGAGCATCTAATGATTCTTCTCTTTTTGAAATGATTTCTCCGGAAGCATTCATCAGAATAATTGTTGGAAGTACTTCAATTTTAAATTCTTCTTTCAGGTTCTTATTTTCGTCAATATCGATTTGAAAGATAATGGCATGTTGTGAAGAGATCCTTTGAACATTCTCATTTTGGAATACATTTTTTTCCATGTATCTGCAAGGAAGGCACCATTTCGCGGAGAACTCAAGGATCAATAGCTTATTCTCTCTTTTTGCTCTTTCCTTGGCTGCATTTAAGCAGCCACCGAACGAGACTGAATTCAAATCCCTGGCAATGGAATCTGAGCTTTGCAGCAAGCCAAGAATTGATAAGAGAATTAAAGTCTTCATTTACTGATGTCTTAGTTTTCTTTAAAACATTCCTGCCACATGATGCAAATTGCGGACCAAAATCTCGGTTTAAATTAAAATTGTATGTAATTAATTGAAATTCAATTAAATAGGAGTTAAAATAAAAAAGAATATTATTCAGAAAAAAAAAGGGTTTATAGACTAGAATGTATCTTTGTAAGCTCAAATCTGAACTATGCCGAGGAGATTGGCCGCTATTACAGGAATACAGGGTTACGTACCCGATTATATACTGACAAATGCGGAGTTAGAAAGAATGGTGGATACAAATGATGAATGGATCACCGCCAGGACTGGAATCAAGGAACGACATATCCTGAAAGAGCCTGGAAAAGGAGCCTCTGACATGGGTAAAATCATGGTGGAAAAACTCCTTGAAAAAACCAATACCCATCCGGATGAAATCGAATTGGTCATTTGCTGCACTGTTACGGGAGATATGGTTTTCCCGGATACTGCCAATGCAATTTGTTATAAAACAGGTATTAAGAATGCTTTTGGATTTGATATCAATGCGGCTTGTTCCGGATTTATATTTGGACTTACTACGGGTGCAAAGTTTATTGAAAGCGGAACCCACAAAAAGATAATAGTGATTGGACTTGATGTCATGTCGTCCATTATAGATTACACTGACCGTGCAACCTGCATCATTTTTGGAGATGGAGGAGGAGCAGTGCTCTTAGAACCAGATGAAAGTGGAAACGGGATTATTGACAGTGCTTTTCATGGTGATGGGAGTGGAAGGGAATTCCTTCACATGAAAGCCGGAGGGTCATTAAAACCTCCCAATCATGAAACCATTGACAGAAAAGAGCACTACGTATATCAGGAAGGCAAACCTGTTTTTAAAGCAGCGATCAAAGGCATGGTGGAATCCATTCAGGAAGTAATGAAGAGGAATCAACTTGTCAAGGATGATATTGATTGGTTGGTGCCACACCAGGCAAATATCCGTATCATCAATGGAGTAGCTGAAATGTTGGATTTTAATAAAGATAAAGTAATGATCAACATTCAGAAGTATGGGAATACAACTTCTGGTACAATTCCCCTATGCTTGTGGGAATGGGAACCGATACTAAAAAAAGGGGACAAACTTTTTTTGACTTCTTTTGGTGGAGGATTTACCTGGGGTACCACTTACCTTAAGTGGGCCTATTGATAAATGGGATTTTGTAAATTATATAATCGCGAAATATTGAATTATGAACAAGGAACATCGATTAACGAACTTTGAAGTGAATACAAGAATAATATAAATGGATCAAGTTAATTTTCAGGGGATTAATGGTCTTTTAATGGCTTTTGTTGTTTTTATTCAATTCATAAATCATCATTCGTTAATCAGAGTTCATTATTCTTTTTCTTCGAATGGATACTGCTCTCAACTAGTAGAATATCCCCGCCTGCTGCGGACAGTGAATATTCATTAACGAATGATGATTTATGAAGTGAATTAGGCACAGATTTATAATGAATATAAAATATTAATTATTCCCCAACAATTTAACCTGACCCATATAAATTCCTAATTACTAAATCCTAATTTCATTGGTTTTAGATTTATGAAAAACCGTTTTACTGAATTACTTGGCATTGAACATCCAATCATCATGGCTCCCATGTTCTTGGTTTCAAATGTAAAAATGACTATTGCTGCTGCTGAAAATGGAATTGCAGCTTGTATTCCTGCTTTAAATTATCGCAATGATCTTGAATTCAGAAATGCACTTGATGAATTAAAACAAAGCAAAAAATGCTATGGAATTAATTTAGTCGTAAATAAATCAAATTTTCGAATAAAGGAACAACTTGAAACTTGTATGGAGTATAAAGTCCCATTCATTATAACTTCTTTGGGTAATCCAATTGAAGTAATAAAGAAATGCAAGCCATTGGGGATAAAAGTATTTTGCGATGTATCAGACATGGATTATGCAAGCAAAGTGGCGTCTTTAAAACCCGATGGTTTGATTGCAGTGAATAATCAGGCAGGCGGACATTTGGGGGCATTGTCAGCAGAAGAGTTTGTTCCAGCATTGCATAAAGCATTTTCCACATTACTAATAATTTCTGCTGGTGGAGTGGGAGATAAGAAAAGTCTTGAAGAAAAATTAAAATTGGGTGCAGATGGCGTGTCTGTAGGAAGTATTTTTATTGCTTCTGAAGAATCTCCAGTTTGTGAAAAATACAAACAAGCATGTGTTGATTATGGAGCAAAAGACATTGTAACTACTACCAAATTAAGTGGCATTCCTTGTACTGTTATCAATACACCCTATGTTCAGAAAATCGGTACTCATCAAAACTGGTTTCAGTCTGTTTTGAATAAAAATAAGAAAATCAAAAAGTGGTTCAAGCTCATGACTTATATGCGTGGCATGAATGTCTTGCGCCGGGCCGCTTTTGATGCCAGCTATCAGAATGTATGGTGTGCCGGAATAACCATTGAATATGTGAATGCGATTAAGCCGGTAAAAGAAATTATTAAGCAGTTGGTATAAATCTGATTAATCATTCACAAAAGTTAATAATTCATTCAATTCTTGATCCGTAAGATCATCTTTTTCTGATTTGTCATAAATGGTTAGAAGATAAACTGTTTTATTTGTGATGACAATATGAGTTATAATTCTAGATCCACCGCGTTTACCTTTGCCTTTAGAAGCTATTGCTAATCGTATCTTGTAACAATCAATTCCGATAGCTGTCCCTTGTTGTGGATGTTGTTTAAGACCAATTACTAGATCTTCGAATTCAATTTTTAGAGATGGATATTTTTTGACAAGTCGTTTAAGTTGTTTGTCAAATGGAGGGATAGTAAGGACTTTAAAGTTCATTTAGTAATTCTTCAACAGGTCTTGCTTTAAGTTTGCCCTTTTTGACCAGCTTAAGATTTGCGACGGCTTCTTTAATTTCCTCAATCAATAAAGCTTTCTCATCTGATAATGGCTTCGCTTTTACAAATGAAAGACTATTTAATAGCTCCATCACAAATTTAGCTTTAGAATCTTTTATGTCAATTAGTACTTTCATAATTATTGAAAATTAATTTAATATTTTCTTCAAATTAGAAATGTAAAATTAGCGAATTGAATTTGAAATTTAAGTTCATTAACGAAGTTAATATAATTATTTTTGAAATTGCAAAAATCAACTTCTCGGATTCGTCGGATTTCTTAATGAATCATCATTCGTATCATACAATTCCGATTCCGAAATTTTCTTTTTGCCTTTTGTTTTAGTGGCCATTTTTACGGCTTCAAATGCATTAATCGTTCCGCCGGAAACGGAGATGTTGGAAAGTTTAACTTCATTTTTACTTCCTGGCTCTTTGGTCAATTCATTTTGTTTAATTGCACTTTTCACAAGTATGTTCTTGACTTGCTTGGCCGTTAGCTTAGGAAAATAAGAACGGATCATTGCAGCAACACCGGCAGCGATGGGACTTGCCATTGAAGTGCCTTGTAAATTTTCATATTTGCTTCCAGGAATTGTTGAATAAATCTGCACTCCTGGTGAAAACAGATCAACACTTTTTTTACCATAATTGGAAAATCCAGCAATCATATCTGGCGCAAGTTCGAATGACGATGC